>CABPZV010000010.1 GCA_902462015.1 uncultured Eubacteriales bacterium
CCGCCATTAAGGCGGTAGGCTTAATGGCGGGGAACGTCTTGCTTTTAGTTATTAAGTCAATGCTTTTGGTACATAGTCTGAAAGACTTTATTTCCCGGCGGCGCTTTCCTGGCATGATTTGAAGGATTTTCTTCAGACTTTTCTGCTCAACGCAAATAAGCTGATTAAAAGTATTAGCGGGAAAACAGCCGCCGCAAGTATTCCGGCGCGGAGATTACCGCCGAATCCGCTTGAAATATAGCCTGCAAGCGATGGTCCTGCAGAACAGCCGAAGTCTCCTGCAAGTGCAAGCATTGCGAACAATACCGTGCCGCCTCCGCGGAGAGCAGAGGCTGACTTGCTGAACGTACCTGGCCACAGTATTCCGACAGAAAAACCACAGACTGCACATCCAAGCAGATCGATTAAAGGGACAGGGATGAGCGATATGCATACATATGAAACGATACAGAGATAACAGCTGTATTTCATGACGCGCTCCAAATTGAGTTTATCTCCATATTTTCCGTATATAAGTCTTGCCGTTCCCATCAGCATAGCAAATGCCATTGGTCCGGCTAAATCTCCTGTAGTTTTGCTGATGCCGAGAGCTTTTTCTGCAAATGCAGACGCCCATTGACTTACGGCCTGTTCACTTGCACCTGCGCTCATCATCATCAGCATCAATATCCAGAAAACCTTTTTAGAGAACAGCTCTTTCAGAGACATACCCTTATTTCCGTCATCGCTTAGAGCATAGATTGGGGCTTGTATAAATAAAAATATATTTGCAATAGGTATAACCGCCCATATTAAGGTCAATATCCGCCAGTTCGTAACATCGAAAAAATAGAAAAATGCTGTTGAAATCAGTATAACTCCCATGTGTCCCCAGCAATAAAAGGAGTGCAGCAGACTCATCGCTTTTTCTTTGTTTTTTGTCGGACATGCTTCGATGATAGGACTGACCAAAACTTCAAGCAGCCCTCCTCCTACCGCGTAGACGATAACAGATATTATTATTCCGAGAAATGAATCAGGCAATATTTCGGGCAGAATGGTAAGTAAAATCAGTCCTGTTGCAGCAAAAATATGAGCTGTAATTGCCGACACTCGGTAACCGATTTTGTCGATGAATCCTGCTGACAGCATGTCGGTCAGGAGCTGAATTATAAAATTAACTGTGATCAAAGCTGTTACCTGTGACAGAGATATTTTATAGCTGTTTTGAAATGTCACGAAGAGCAGCGGTACGAAATTGTTTACTATCGCCTGTACAATATAACCTATAAAACAGGCGTACATGGTTTTTTTGTAATTTGTATTCATTTATATTACTATACCTTTTATACAAAGTATACACCCGATACGGAAAATTTCCTTATCGGGTGTTTGTCTTTGTATTGTAATTAGAATTTTAATAATGAATTGCTAATCCACCAGTTTGGACATAGTCTTTTGAGCTTCATTGTACTTATTGGATTATAGTCGGTCAGGACATCTATGTTTTGGCTGTCCTTGTCAAGCATCATTATAAATTCCAGGCAGGAGTTGCAGGGAGTGCTTATAGCTCCGTCCCTTAAAATTGTAAGCATTTTTATTATTTTGCTTTCCCCGTACGTAATCATATTTGAAATTGCATTGCGTTCAGCACATATTCCGTTTGCTGTACCTGTATCGATACTGATTCCGAGGTAGATATTTCCCTTGTCTGTCAAAATAGCGGAAGCGGCGGCTCCGGTTTCAACAAAAGGGGATATTCTTCGCCTTGCCTGGATTTCTTTTGCTTTCTCATACATCTCTTCCCACATATTTATTACCATGCCCTTTATACATAGCCTGAAGGTTTTATTTCAGACTTATATCCTTCTTTTTAGTGTGAAAAAATTGTATTCAAATTAATCAGGTTTTATAACCCGTTTTTTATTTATTCAATCCTTTTTCTTTCCGGAGAGAATGAGATTTACTATGATTCCAAGTATTAATGCGGTGGCAATTTCGGTCAGTGTTACTGCTCCGAATTTAAGTGACATACCTCCGATACCTGCGATAAGAATAACCGATACTACAAAGAGGTTATGGTTGTCGTCAAGATTGACCTTCTGAATCATTTTAAGACCGCTGACTGCAATAAATCCATACAGAGATATACATACGCCGCCCATAACGCATGATGGGATTGTCGCCAGAAGGGTTACAAACGGAGCAATAAATGATGCGATGATTGCCATGACGGCTGTTGCCGCAATAGTAATTACCGAAGCGTTTCCGGTTATAGCTACGCATCCGACAGATTCGCCGTATGTAGTGTTAGGGCAGCCTCCGAAGAAAGCGCCTACCATTGAGCCTACGCCGTCGCCGAGAAGTGTTCTTGCAAGGCCGGGCTCTTCAAGAAGATCCTGTCCGATAATTGACGAAAGGTTTTTATGGTCTGCGATATGCTCGGCAAAAACTACAAATGCTACAGGAATATATGCGACAGCTACTGTGCCTATATAGGACGGCGTGATGCTTTTAAGTCCTTTAAATGCTGTAATAAATGTAAAGTCGGGATACCACTGCATGGTTTTAAAGCGTGAAAAATCTATAATTTGCATTGCTTCAATGCCCTGAGCATTTCCAATTAATGTGAAAACTGTCGCAAGGATATATCCTGCTGCGATACCTATTATAAATGGGATAAGCTTTACCATTTTCTTTCCATAAACAGAGCAGAGCATTACGACTATCAGCGTTACAAGCGCGCAGATGAGACAAAGCGCAGCATGCAGGTTCATCTCATATACTCCGTCTCCGTTTAGTGCCACGCTGAGAGAGTCGGAGACGGCGTTGCCGGCGAGCGAAAGTCCTATAATTGCAACAGTGGGTCCGATTACAACTGCCGGCATGAGTTTATTTATCCACTTTACGCCCACAAATTTGACTACGACAGCGATGACCACATATACAATGCCGGCGAATGCGGCTCCGATTATAAGTCCGGCATAGCCAACTTCGAGCGATACTGCACCTGCAAAGGCAGCAAACATAGAACCGAGAAATGCAAATGAAGAACCTAAAAATACCGGACTTTTAAATTTAGTGAAGAGAAGATAAATAATCGTTCCGACACCTGCACCGAACAGCGCCGCAGATGTTGACATGCCGTTTCCGACGATTGCAGGCACGGCGATTGTTGCTGCAAGTATTGCAAGCAGCTGCTGGAGAGCGAAAACAATCAGCTGTCCGAATTTTGGTTTTTGATTTACCTTGTAGATTAGTTCCATAAAAGATCCTCCGTTAATTGAATGGTTTATATAAAATACTTATGTATTATATATCATATATTTCATTTTCCGTATAAAATCACTCCAGTACTGGTGTCATATGGCGGCAGCATAACCGAAACCTGTTCGCTTGCGGATGTCGGTATACTTTTTCCGATGTAGTCTGCGCGGATGGGAAGCTCTCTGTGTCCTCTGTCAATCAGAATTGCGAGACGAATCGCTTTTGGCCTGCCTATAGTAAATACAGCGTCTATCGCAGACCTTACCGTTCTGCCCGTATAAAGAACGTCGTCGACAATGATCACATTTTTGTTTACGATGTCAAAAGGAAGATATGACTTCCTGATTATAGGTGTTTCGAGATCTTCTCCTAAATTGCTGCTTAAATCATCACGGTATAGACTGATATCGAGAGAACCGCACGGAACCGACGCTCCGTCTGTCTGATTTATGTTTTGCGCGATCATCTGCGCAAGAACTTCACCCCGGCGTTTAATTCCGACAAGGCAGATGTTTTCAGTTCCTTTATTTTTTTCAACAATTTCATAAGACATGCGTCTGACTGTTCTAAGCAGCGTGCCTTCGTCCATTATGGTTGCTTTTAATACAGACATCAAATATAGTCCTCTCATATAAATTTCTATTTTTCGCAGTATTTTGATGCGCAGACGGGACGTAACATAAATGCATTTGAAAAGAACGTTTGTATCTGCCTGGCAGATATATCAAAAAAATCTTACAGCTTAGGAGGACTGTAAGATTTTGAAAATTTGAATACAGACGATTATTATAACTTAGGCAAGATGTCCCTCCATTAAGGCAATCGCCATTAAAGCTGCTGCCCTAATGGCGATCGCCTTTTAGGCGGCGGGTTACATTTCACCATTCAGTGGGAGATACAAGATCCTACTGGAATGGCTATCACGCCATTTGACGGGGCAAGTCCCTTATTTAATCTGGTCTGATTTATAATCTTATCGGTCTCTCTGTACCGCAATTAAAGATTTTGCTTACGTAAAGTTTAACATATTTTTCTTTATTTGTCAACCAAATTAGATAAATTCTTTCATTAAATTCTTCAATAATGAACGATTGCCGCCTTTACAGCTATGACTTTACAGGCGATTTATCAAAAATTAATTGATTGTAAATAAAGTAAAAATAAATGGAATAAATATTTCATTTGGAATAGAATAAAAAATATTGCATATATCAAAAAAATGTGATATACTGACGAAGTGCAGGCGATTCATTATTTTCTCTGGCAGATTAAGTCGCATGCATTGAGTATTTGCCGTATATAAGCATATATTGAAAGGACTGATTACAGTGAAATTTTATACATTAGAAAACGATATAATTTCTGTTGTTATAAACAGCGTGGGTGCAGAGCTGTATTCCATTAAAACTAAAGCGGACGGATGCGAGTATCTGTGGCAGGGTGATCCTGAATACTGGTCGGGCCGCGCGTACAATCTTTTTCCGGTTTGCGGACGTCTTACCGAGGGGAAATATACATATGAGGGTAAAACATACGAAATGAATCTGCACGGTTTTGCCCGTGACAGCGAGTTTTCACTTATAAAGGAAGAAGCTGATGAACTTTCATTTGAGCTTGTCTCTGATGACTGCACAAAAGCTATCTATCCCTTTGATTTTCGCTATGTTGTACGGTATATACTTGACGGCAGCAAAATCAAGACTGTATATGAGGTATATAATCCGGGGAAAGGTGAGCTGATTTTTGCGCTTGGCGGTCATCCTGGCTTTAATGTTCCGTTTCTGTCGGGTGAATGTTTTGAGGATTACAGACTTGAGTTTTCAAAACCGATGTACAGTGTTAAAAAGCTTGCTATGAGCGAGACCTGCTATACACTTCCCGAGCCGGAGGATTTTCCTTTGGAGGACGGATATATAATTCCGCTGCGCCATAATATGTTTGACCATGATGCGATTTTTCTCTCGGAAACCTCCGGCGAGGTGACGCTCAGAAGCGAAAAAGGCGGTAAATCTGTTTGTGTAAGCTATCCTGATATGAAATATGTCGGCTTTTGGCATAAACCGTTTACAAAAGCGCCGTTTGTCTGCATTGAGCCGTGGACGAGTGTTCCCGCATACGACGGAGTTATCGATAAGCTGGAGACTAAGCGCGATATGATTCATCTTAAGGCCGGAGAAAGCCGGAGCGCTGAGTTTACCATAGAAATAAGATAAGTAAGTGAGTGGCTATGAACCGAAAAATAATTATATTATTGATCGCCGCTATTGTGGTTGTTACCGCTGTGACTCTGCTGACAGTTTTGATTGGCAAGGTTATGTCTTTATTTTCACAGAACAGCCTGCCGGCCGCCGCTCAGACAGGAGAGGTGCAGACTGGCGATGTGAGGACAGGAGAGACAGAAAGCGGAACGGATTACGGTGCTTCGTTACACGCGCCTCCGGCCTCAGATTTGCATACGGACGATACATCAGACGGCCGGCCGGCCGTCTCTGATAAAGGAGCTTCCGGGACAAAAGGGGATAATCCTCCCTCATCGGGGACGTATACTGTTATCGTAGATCCGGGACACGGATTTACTGACGAGGGGTGTTCTTCGGAGTTTATCGGAGAGCTTACGGAAAAGGAGCTTACTCTTGCTATGGCGGAAGAGCTCCGCACTATCCTTGAGGGGTACGGTGTAAATGTGATTATGCTTCATGACGGAAAGAGCTTTCCGTCTCTGCCTAAGCTGACGGCGCTTGCAGATTCTTACAGTATTGAATATGATATAGCGAAATGCGTCGACAACAATATTTTCAGTGCATATGAGCGCACAGTTTACGCAAATTATCTTTCAAAGGTAAATGATGTCGATTTATATATTTCAATTCATGTAAATGCAATGGAGAATAATCCTGATTATTCCGGATTTGAGATTGATTACTGTGCAGAAAATGAAAGCTCCGCCGTATCCAAAATTTTCTTTGACAGTATAATTGATGCTATTAAAAGCAACTATCCTTCCGAAAAGCTTTACACTTGGGAGGACAGCTGGGAAAAAGCGTTCATTGTGACTAAATATACATCCGTTCCGTCCGTGCTGTTTGAAACCGGCTTTGCGACAAATGCCGGAGACGCCGCGAGGCTTACCGACCGCGCAGAGCGAAGAAAGCTTATGCAGACGGTTGCAGACGGAATTGCTGGAGCTTTGGAGGCCGCTGAAAATGCTGCGAAGTTAAGGAAATAAACGGCATTTCAGATTATTTCAATGTTATTGCCTAACTTAAAAAAGCGAACCCGGCATTTGACCTGGCTCACTTTTGTGATTGTATATTCGTTCGGAACACATTAGAAAGTCTGCATGACGGATCGTCAGGCAGACTTTCTGCTTCATACAGACATTTTGCGAAAAAACATTCTGCAAGGATTGTTCTGCGTTATTTTTTTGAGTTCTTTCCGGGGGACGAATGACGCGGGATAATCATTACCGAATCATCCGGAGATGTGTCTCCTTGTATATGGTTTACATCCCTTAATGCGTTTACAGTGGTACTGTACTTCTTTGCGATCTCCCACAAACTTTCGCCGCGGTGAGGATAGTATATCAGGATCGGAGGCCGGCTCATCGGATCAAATTTTGATGCTTTGTCAAGAGCGACCTTATCGATTATTTCCTCGTCTGACACAGAGAATGCCGTGACGGAGAGTATAACCTCAAAGTCTGCATATACCGCAGCAGTGTCGGCGCGTCCATGAACGGTCTGGCAGGCGCAGGAAGCGGAAGAAATTATGTTTCCGGTCATTCCGTACCCGTCAAGCTCATTTTTAAACGGCGTTTCAAAACAAATTCCGCGGGTGTTTCCGTTGTCGTTTATAATCATATAGATTTCTGCGGTTCCGGATATTGATATTCGGCATTTCTGTTCATCGAATGAAGATGATATTTCCTTAATTGTAGCGTGTGTATAAAGAACCGATGGGGCATGAGGAATTCTCGGCGCTTCTGTCAGCAGCGCTGGTTCTTCTCCGTCTTCTCCGGTTTTTTGCTCTGATGTCTGAACCGGGGATGATGCTGTACTTTCAAACGGGGTGCTGGCGTTTACTGAAAAGTTTGATGTCAGCACTCTGCTGAATTTGCAGAGCGGAACCTTTCTGTAGTCGGAATCGGTTTTGTATTCTGTGGAATAGATGTCTCTGGTAAGCTCGGTGCTTGTTTCGGTCACACAGAATATCTCGGCCGAATAAGTGAAATCCAGCTCAATAATTTTTTTCTCGCCAAAGCTGTTTTCAGCCGCTTCAGCGGTAACTGCCGCAACTGTAATATGCGCCCAGCAGCATGTTTCGTCCTTTTCGGACGCAGCTTCTGGAGCGTCAAAGGTTTCCGCTATCGGCAGTTTCTTTTGAACCGACATGATTTCGCCGGTGTCCGATATGCACAGGCAGTTTGCTATAACCGAGCCGCGGAGCTGTATTGTGTCGTCGCTTTGCTTGCATTCCTCCGGAATTATAGAAATATTGCATGAAATAATATCGGCAATCGGAGGCAGAGAGCTCTCAATTTCTATATCATCGCTGAACCTCAGATCCTCTTCGAAAAAGCTTGTTTCGGAAATCGTTCTTACCGAATCGCTTTTTCTTTGAAGCGTTATAGATGTATCATATTCACCCTCGCCGGAAATATCAGGTTCAAATAATCTTTCAGCGGTAACACATATATCGGAGGTTATGCGGCATTTTGCACTTATTCTTCTCGGACCTATCAGCCTGTATGATACAGAGCCGCATACAGGAAAGATATTTACCGTGTATGTGGTATCTTCTTCTCCCTTTTCCTGAGTGCAGATTGTGGGATCTCCGTCAAAGCTTCCGTCAAAATTGATGCATTTCAGTTCGTTTTCTGATGTGATAAAGTATACTGTAAAGGTAACGCTGCCGCTGTATGTAATTTTTTCGTCCTCTGCGTATTTGTCGTTTATCGATGGGGCGGCAGTCGCAAAAAGTATTTTTTCTGCATTTGAATAGTAATCCGGAAGAGAGATCTCAGCGCTGACTTCCTTTTCGTCCTTAACTGTGCATACGGTGACAAGTCTGCAATCTCTTTTGTCCGATTGGGAAAAGACACTCGAAATTCCGGAATCAGGATTGATTTGCGGAATTACCGCTGCGCTTGTTTTTTTTGTTTCCATTTTGAATTCTCCTTTTACTATAAGTATAACTAAAAGCAACTGCAGATAAGTATAGGCTGTGTAAGTTGCGGAGCTGCTGTATAAAAAATAGTCTTGTTTCATATTATGCAGGACATTTCAGATATATTCATTGAAAACAAAAAAACCCGCTTCGCCGTGTATTCAGCAATTAAAAACCCTGCTCTCGCAAGGTAGGTGTCCTCCACTGCCAATTTGTACTCCCAACGTCCCGGTATGCCGTGGTGAGACGCATATAGCGCCTCAAGCTCAGGGCATCCGGGGAGGTCTGTATCCCTTAACTGTAATTGGACTCCTTTTAATAATTGTGGGTTTAATTAACTGAAATATCACGAACGAAGCAGGATATAAGAGCCGCTGAATTTTCAAATCAGGAAACAGCAATTATCACGTTTCAGGCATCTTTTTAAGCTTCGGTTCTGATTAATATTATGGTTCTTGTTTTTCAGATTATTCTGAAAAAAACTGTTAAAGCTTATTGCGTATATCGGAAAATTACCAGTTTTTATTTCAATAAGGGGCTTGCCCCGTCAAATGGCGTGGCAGCCATTCCAGTGGGAGATTGTATCTCCAACTGAATGGTGAAATGTAACCCGCCGCCTGAAAGGCGATCGCCGTTAGGGCGGCAGCTTTAATGGCGATTGCCTTAAGAGGCGACCATCATTAAGTCTGCCGCCTTAATGGTGGGACATCTTGCCTAAGTTATAAGTCATAATCAATTTCTCCGAAAAGTTCATTGTCGAATATTTCAGAAATATTGTTAAACTCATCATCGTCATCGATTGTAACTAACATTTCTTCATTATTTTCACTAATTTCGGATTTGAGAATTACATATTCATCTTTATCGTTTTCTATAGGAATCAAAGCGTAGTATGTCTCTCCGTTAAGCTCCCTGGTACCGGCAAGCTCAAACCGAGCTTCATTACCCTCTTCATCGGTGAGGGTATAGATTTCATCCTCTATATCCTCAATATCGTCAGGTTCGCCGGCAGAATCGCTGACGGGCTCCTCATCTGGTAAATTGTTCATAAATTCTTCGTTGTTATTATCAGACATTTAAATACCATTCCTTTCAGGCAATACTTACCGGAAATTACAATAGACTGCCCACCTTACGATTAAAACGGCAGGCGTTTTAAAAATACTTTAAACTTTAATAAGAATAATATGCAATAGTCGGAGATTATTTATGCGCCGCATCTACCGGACAGACAGAAGCACAGATTCCACAGTCGAGACATTTTTCAGTGTCTATGCTGAATTTTCCTGCCTCGCTGATTATAACGGCGTCCGCCGGACATTCGACGTCGCAGGTTCCGCACGCGATACATTTCTCTCTGTCAATCTGATGTGCCATATCAAATCAATTCCTTTCCGATTCTGCAAAGGAATTTTTTAATACAGTACCAAGTGTACGCGATATCTGATTAAAAAATACCTGCTTATTATCATAACGATAAATTTTATCTTAACTAAAGTATTTAACTTTTGACCTTTGCTCTCTTGCTGTGCTTGATTACACGGAGCTTCATGTATACCTTGGGAAGATGATTTACAAGAAAATCTTTAAGCGAGTTGCGTACCTTTGTATAGCCGTCATGTAAGGATACAAGAAATTTGTAGGGAACATGAGGATTTGTTACCCGCCAGTCAAGAAAGCGTTCATATGTCTTTCCTATTTTTCCGGGGAGCTTGAACGCAAGCTTATATCGGCGCACAAAATGCATGAAATATGCTTCTATAAACAGAACCTGTTCCTCCGGAAACTGCGGCTGAATCAGCGGAACGCGCCGTTTTGTAAAATCTCCTTCCGGAATGAATCCGGCTTCTTTTGAAATTTCATAAAGGGGAGTTCCTTCATACGGATAAAAAATATTGGGAATAACCCTGTCGCTTTTGATTTTTGCATTCAGCTTAATGGTTTTGAGGGCTCTGTGTATATCCTCATACGGCAGGCCTATAATATTATAAGTAAGCTGTGATATGCCGTACTTGTGAAACCAGTTTGAACAGTTGATTATCATTTCATCTGTCTGGTACCGCCGCAGATACTTGAAGCGCATCTCCTGGTCCCCGCTTTCAAGTCCCATATCTATAGTGTAAAAGCCTGCTTCCTTCATCTTTTTTACAGTATCTTCGGTCAGAATGTCAAACCTGATGTTTCCGGTACAGGGGAGACCGATTTCCTTTTTATACATCTCTATAAAGGTGTCGAACCAATCCGGAAACATGTTAAATATTGCGTCTCTGAAGTTTATAAATTTTATATAAGGGCGTGTAGAGAGCAATGTTTTAAGATATAAAATCGCATTTTCCGGAGATCGGAAGCGGGCATAAATTTTTTTGTTGGGATATACCTTGCGAAAATTTCCGTTTCCGCAATACGTACAGTTGTAAAAACATCCGCGGCTCACGATCACGATTGCAGTGCCAACCTTTGAGGATTCGAGATTATCATAATCAAACAGGTCAAAATCCGGAATCGGAATCTGATCCAAATCTGAGAAAAGCGGCCTTATAGGATTGTGTTTGAACGAGCCGTCCGGCATTTTAAAGTAGAGACTCTGCACGCCGGTGTAGTCCTCTCCGTCACGCATTTTGTCGCAGAGCTCAAGCTCCGCATACTCTCCGTCTCCGACGCAGACGCAGTCCACTCCTTCGACGGCAAGAACCTCATCAGGAACAAGCGTCGGATGATAGCTTCCGCAGATTATAAAAGTGTCAGGATATACTTCCTTTGTCCATTTTATATACAGCTGGCAGTCAGGAAAAGCAGTTGTACGGATGGAAAATCCGATAATATCAAATTCTCCCATTTCCCGCAGTCTTGCTTTAAAGGCTTCCTCAGTATGAAGGTTGAGAAGATGCATTAGCTTAACATCATGTCCCCCTTGCTTGAGAACCGCAGAAATTGATGCCAGACCTTCACTGTAGTTACCGCCGCTTGTTCGTCTTGAAGCATCTCTGTCCGTGTAGTCGGGGTAGACAAGCAGCATACGTGCAGGGCGTCCGCCCAAATTTTTCAACATTTGTTTTTCATTCCTTTTATTTCTGAACAGACCGTTTCCGAATGAGTTTCGGCTATGACCTGCTGATCTGTTTTTATATTCGGCGAACAATTTATATTTCAGAACATATTAATTATAATATAAGAATTAAAAAATGTCAAGAAATAATTGAGAAAAACTATTTACAAGACAAGGAAAAACAGATATAATATACAATAAGGAAATTTTTATACATATATCTGTATAAAACCGAATGATGAGTCTGACTGATAAACAGTGTCTTATCGACAATGGGGTTACCTGTCTGTAATGATAGCCGGCGACGATATCGGAGTATGTCAGACGCAGGCAAAATCTCTAAGTCTGTACGAAAGGTATGGTCATAAGTCTGAAATAAAATCCTTCATACTGTGTCCGGGGACACAGTATGTACGAAAGGCATGGTCATAATTATGAGTATCCCGGAAAATGATAATGTTAAAAGAAAAAAATTTTATATAAAATGCAAGGACTGCTCCTCCCGTGAAAACTGCGGCTTCGCGGCCGGGGCTGAGAAGGTATACCGCTTTACGCGCGGAATTGTCAGCGAGCTTCGCTGCGATGTAGAGTCTGTTATGGAGCGCGATCCGGCCGCTAAAACCAAGACCGAAGTGATTCTGCTTTATTCGGGAGTCCATGCGGTCGCCGCGTACAGGGTCGCTCATGCTCTTCAGAAAAGAGGGCACGAATTTGCGGCGCGCCTGATAAGCCAGACAGCCCGGCATTTTACCGGCATTGAAATACATCCTGCGGCTACAATAGGGCGCGGACTTTTTATCGACCACGGCTCAGGAGTTGTTATTGGAGAAACTGCTGAAATCGGCGATTACTGCACACTTTATCAGGGTGTTACTCTCGGCGGAACGGGAAAGCACACCGGCAAGCGCCATCCTACTCTCGGCAATAATGTAATGGTAGGAGCCGGAGCAAAGGTTCTCGGACCGTTTAAAATCGGAGATAATTCAAAAATAGCTGCCGGGGCAGTGGTTCTGCATGAGGTTCCTTCGGACAGCACCGCCGTCGGAATTCCGGCTCATGTCGTAAAGCGCGGCAGTGTACGCGTCGAGGAAACGGATCTTGACCAGGTGCATATACCAGACCCGGTCGCCCAGGAGCTTGCGCAGCTTAAAGAGCGGATTGCGGCGCTTGAAGCCGCTTTGGCGGCGGAGAAGGAAGGAGCAGCATCCGAAAAGAAGACTGAACGCGGCGGCTTATCTGATTTGGGGGCCAAAGCTGAAGGGGAGAACGGCGGCTTTTCTGCGAGTGACGACGGAAGTATTTTTTGCTCAGGAAACTTGGGCGCAGATAAGGACGGGGACTTTCGCGAAAAATACGGCATGGATGAAAACAGCTGAACTGTCGGAAAAATGAAAGGATATAAAAACTGATGAAGCTTTATAATTCTCTTACAAGAAAAAAAGATGAATTTATTCCGCATGAGCAGGGAATTGTAAAAATGTATACCTGCGGACCGACGGTTTACCATTTTGCTCATATAGGAAACCTCCGCACATATATAATGGAGGATGTTCTTGAAAAGTATCTTCGTTATACAGGACTTGAAGTAAGGCGTACAATGAATATAACCGATGTCGGCCATCTTTCGAGCGACGCCGACGAGGGTGAGGATAAAATGCTTAAAGGCGCGCAGCGTGAGCATAAAACCGTGATGGAAATTGCAAAATATTATACAGACGCGTTTGTTTCAGACTGCCGCAGCCTGAATATCCGCTGGCCTGATACTGTAGTTCCGGCGACCTCACGTATTTCCGACTATATAAAAATGGTAGGCAGTCTTATCGAAAAGGGATATGCATACGAGGCCGGAGGAAACATTTATTTTGATACTTCAAAGCTTGACGAGTATTACGTTTTTAATAAGCATGACAGCGAAGACCTTGAGGTGGGAGTGCGCGACGGGGTAGAACGCGACGACAACAAACGGAACAAAAGCGATTTTGTACTGTGGTTTACCAAGTCGAAGTTTGAAGACCAGGAGCTTAAATGGGAGAGCCCGTGGGGGCTGGGATATCCCGGCTGGCATATCGAATGCTCGGCTATAAGCATCGGGACGCTCGGAGAGTATCTCGACATTCACTGCGGAGGCATCGACAATGCTTTTCCTCATCATACCAATGAAATCGCCCAGAGCGAAGCTTATTTGGGACATAAATGGTGCAATTACTGGTTCCATGTTTTTCATTTGAATAATGACGATGGCAAAATGAGTAAATCCAGCGGGGAATTTCTTACGGTACCCCTTTTGCGTGAAAAGGGGTACGATCCGATGGCGTACCGCCTTTTCTGTCTTTGCTCTCATTACAGAAAGGTGCTTGTCTTTTCATGGGACGCGCTTGACAATGCCGCGACGGCATATGAAAAGCTTGTTTCGCGGATTTCTGTACTTCTCTCTGACTGTCCTGATCTTCCGGAGGAGACTGACGCTTCCGATTCGGAAAAATCGGAAGCTCTCCGCGAAGAATTTGCCGCTGCGATGGATAACGATTTGAATACGTCTCTTGCGGTGACCGCCCTTTACGATGTTTTGAAATCCGACTGCAGCTCTGCGTCTAAGCTTCGGCTAATCGCTGATTTTGATTCCGTCCTTTCTCTTGATCTGTTAAAAGCGGCGGAACGCCTGCTTGCAGCTCAGAAGAATACGGCCGGCGAGGCCGATGCAGATATTCTTGCGAGAATCGAAGCGCGTGCTGAAGCGAAGAAATTTAAGAATTATGTCGAGGCAGACCGTATCCGCGCCGAGCTTCTTGAAGAAGGAATCGTTCTTGAAGATACAAAGGACGGAACAAAGTTCAGGAGAATATGATCCTGCCGCTTCAGGTACGGGCAGTATCTGCAAAGCCTTTAAATGTTTATGAAAGGTAAAATCAGATTTATAATATGAAGTTTAAAGGAAATATCAAAATTGACCGGAGGCTCAGGGCGTTATCACTATGCCTGTCTCTTGCGCTTTCCTGCGCAATGCTTTTCTCCTGTGCCGGCAGCGGCGGAAGTGAGAATCCGGCGGTAACCGATAAACAGGATTTTGAGACCGGAACCCCGGCGGCGGACACGAACGCGGATTATACCGAAAGGATTGTGCGCGGCTGTACCGCGGAGGACGCCGCAAAAGAGCTTGATTTGATCGGCGACGCCGATTTTGACGGGGCGGCGACAGTCATAGCTACCTGCAATTATGAAGATATTCTGTGTCCTTCTGAGGCTGCGGATGAAATTTCTGCGACTGCGCTTAAAAGAAATAAATATATAGAGGAAAAGTTCAATACATCGCTGGTATCCAAAAAATCGGCTTCCGAGTCAGAGCTGTTTGATGAGGTCAGGAAGAATAAGGCTTCCGGAGCTTACTATGCCGACCTGCTGTCTGTAAATGTAACGGAGGTCGGCACATATGCGGACGCCGGCCTGCTGATGAATCTTTACAGCCTTCCGGGTATGGATTTCTTTTCATATGATTATTTTAACACGGAAGCGATGTCTCAGATGAGAGCGGCATACAAGCTTTATGCTGTCAGCGGGGATGCGACAAAGGATATACGACAGTATTACGCCGTGTTTTTTAACCGTCCGCTTGCCGTAGAGCTGGGCTTGGGCTCGCTTTATGACCTTGTATACAGCGGAGGCTGGACCTGGGATAAATTTACCGAGCTTATGCAGACTGCCGCGGTTGCGCGCGGAACCGATTCGGTGACGGAAATCGGCGCAATGACCGACCTTTCGGTGTCATCGCTTGCCGATGCTGTGATGACAGGAGCCGGAGTTCACTATATTGACACAGCATACGGTTCTGTTCCTGCGCTCGCAGAAAATCAGGATGCAATTCTCGACGTCATTTCGCTTTGCAGAAGGACGATTTCCGGTGGAAACGGATTTGAAAGCTGCTTCGGGACGGACGCTTCTGCAGTGTCGAGCTTCAGAGCTGGAAATATTCTCTTTTATGTCGGGAAGCTTGGCGACGCGGAGCTTCTTGCTTCGTCGGAAACTGAATGGGGTGTTCTTCCGCTGCCTGCATACAGTGCCGAAAAAGATGGAATTACGGCAAGCGATCCGTCTCACACGGCTGTTCTTGTGACTACGATTGACAATGCGCTGGCATCGAATACTGCGCTCATAATCCAGGCTCTTAATGCGGCTTCTTCGGGATGTATGGACGGCGCGGTAATTGAGTATCTTCAAAATACGGCACTGCGTGACAATTCTTCTATTTCTATGCTGAGATATATCGCCGGAAAAACAGCTGGGGTCGATTTTACACATGCTTTCTGCAATCTGGAGTCGCTTGTCTCCGCAACGCGTGACGCTTTTTATGCCGGTGTTGACGGCGCGTCGTATACAAGCTATTACAACCGATACAGGAATACCGCGACAAGTCTTCTTAAAAGGGAATTTCCGCTGACTAATGCTGCATGATTGTTAGATGGCACGAAAATGTAAAATAAATGTGAACAGCGAAAACATCTATTTACATTAGTGAAAGGATATGGTATACTAATATCTGTATGTACGGCTTTCACGGCTTGCGGATAAAGGTTTCTTTTACAGAAACGAGGTTCATCCGCCGCTTGCTGAGTCTGCCGCAGCTTATAATATTAAGAGGTGAATCACAATGACAAAGGAAGAAAAGCAAACTATCATCGAAGCTTACAAAACTCATGAGGGAGATACAGGATCTCCTGAGGTTCAGATTGCAATTCTGACTTACAGAATCAACAGTCTTAACGAGCATCTGAAGAAGAACAAGAAGGACCATCACAGCCGTCGCGGACTGCTCAAAATGGTCGGACACCGCAGAAACCTTCTCGGATATCTTATGAAAGAGGATATTGAACGCTACCGTTCTATAATTGAAAGGCTCGGTATCCGTAAGTAAGCTTTACACAGTCAGATACAGCGTAAATGCGGCAGGCGGAGGGATTCTCTCCGCCTGTCTGTGGGTTTTATAGTTTTAATCGGCGCTTTCCTGTTTTCTGCAATCAAATAATCAGATATTTTCGTTTCGTTTGCTTTCGGCGGAGAAACGGCATTATCTGATTATTTGAAAACGCTGAGGCGTATTCAGCAAACATGTCCGGATTCGTTCAGGGTTAAAAGAAAGCTGCTGAAATAACTTAGGCAAGATGTCCCGCCATTAAGGCAGCAGCTTTAATGGTGGTCGCCTCTTAGGGCGGCAGCCTTAATGGCGATCGCCTTTCAGGCGGCGGGTTACATTTTACCATTCAGTGGGAGATACAAGATCCTACTGGAATGGTTGCCACGCCATTTGAAGGGGCAAGCTCCTTATTGAACGGCGCTAAAATCCACGTCTGAATTAATTTGTCTTTTCATCAGAAAGGAACAGCAGCAATAATGTTTGAAAATTTTAAAACCTTTGAATTCGAGCTTGCAGGGCGCAGGCTTGTAATTGAAACCGGCAAGATGGCCGGACTTGCAAATGGCTCTTGTCTTGTCAGATACGGAGATACGGCGGTTTTGTGTTCTGCAACTGCCTCCGCCCGTCCGCGTCCTGGCATTGACTTTTTACCGCTTTCGGTTGATTTTGAGGAACGTCTCTATTCTGTGGGACATATTCCCGGCAGCTACAACCGCAGAGAGGGAAGACCTACGGATAAGGCTATACTCGCATCCCGCGTGATTGACCGTCCTATCCGTCCTTTATTTCCTAAGGACCTGCGCAATGACGTCAATATAAATCTTACCGTCATGTCGGTTGACCCTGATTGTTCACATGAAATTGCGGGTATGATCGGCGCTTCTATCGCACTTTCAATTTCAGATATCCCGTGGAACGGTCCGATTGCCGGGGTCTATGTCGGACTTGTGAATGGAGAGATAGTTATCAATCCTACCGAAGAGCAGCGCCGAGACAGCGATTTGGAGCTCACTGTGGCAGGAAGCCATAAAAAAGTAGTGATGATCGAGGCCGGCGCTAAAGAGGTTGACGACGACACAATGTTTGCCGCCATTATGAAGGCGCATGAGCTGATCAAAGAGCTTTGCACCTTTATTGACGGAATTGTGGCCGAAATAGGAAAACCAAAATTCAGCTACGAGCCGCATCATGTAAACGAAGAGGTTTATAATGCAATTGAGTCTGATTATATGGACGATATTATGACTGCTTTGGATACGGATGATAAAAATGTACGCGACGCCGGTATGGAGGCGATTACCGCAAAGGCTCTGGAAAAATATGCTGATAAATTTGAAACCGAAGAGCTTGCCGCGTCCGGCATTGGAGAAATCCTGTACAAGCTTCAGAAGGTTGTTGTTCGCAAATGGCTTCTTGAAGAGGGTAAGCGAGTCGACGGACGCCGCCTTGACCAGATTCGGCCTCTTGCGGCTGAGATAGATCTTCTTCCGAGGGTACACGGCTCTGGAATGTTTACCAGAGGACAGACTCAGGTTCTCACGGTGTGTACACTTGGAACAATCGGAGAGGAACAGTCTCTTGACGGAATTGACGGCGTGGAATCAAAACGGTATATGCACCAGTACAATATGCCTGGTTACTCTACCGGAGACGCTAAGAGCTCAAGAAGTCCCGGACGCCGCGAGATAGGTCACGGCGCGCTTGCAGAGCGTTCTCTTGTGCCGGTTCTTCCTGACGAGAAGGAATTCCCTTATGCGATTCGCTGTGTCTCCGAGGTCTTAAGCTCAAACGGTTCAACTTCTCAGGCTTCTGTATGCGGTTCCACGCTTGCGCTTATGGCGGCCGGAGTTCCGATTAAGGCTCCTGTAGCTGGTATTTCCTGCGGCCTTATTACCGAGGGCGAACGCTGGATGACAATGATCGATATACAGGGACTTGAAGATTTTTACGGAGATATGGATTTTAAGGTCGCCGGTACTCATAAGGGTATAACCTCCATTCAGATGGATTTGAAAATCGACGGTCTTACCCCTGAAATAATTAAAGAGGCTCTTGCGACAACTCATAAAGCGCGTGATTATATAATCGACGATATTATTCTTAAGACTATCTCCGCTCCGCGCAGCGAAGTGTCAAAATACGCTCCTAAGATGATTTCAATGACAATTCCTGAGGAAAAGATCCGCGATGTTATCGGTACCGGAGGAAAGGTTATTCAAAAGATTGTAGCCGATACAGGTGCTAAAATCGATATCGAGGATGACGGTTCTGTATTCATTTCAGCTGTCGACCGCGATAATGCGCTTAAGGCTCAGGAAATTATAAAGGGAATTATATTTGAACCGGAAGTGGGCGCTGTTTATACAGGTCCCGTAACAAGAATCATTCCGATCGGCGCATTCGTTGAAATTGCTCCGGGCAAGGAGGGACTTGTTCATATTTCCAAGCTGGAAAACCGCCGTGTTGAAAAGGTTGAGGATGTTTGCGCTGTCGGTGATACGATGACTGTGAAATTCCTCGGTACAGATGAAAAGGGCAGACTTAATCTTTCGCGCAAGGACGCGCTTCCGAAGCCGGAGGGCGGACATTCCGAGGAGCATCCGCGCCGCCCTTTCCGCAAGCCGATTGACTGATTGCCGTACGGCAGCGCCTTATGTACGGGCTTTCAGTCTTAATTCGAAATGAGGCTTTGACCTTATTTAAAATATATTAGTTTTTAGGATTCATACCGCCTTCACGGCGGTATGAAATCAAAATCTGAAAGAAAGGAAGCTCTTGAATTAACAAGAGCCGGATAATGTTATGGCACTTCCTGTTGCACTTCAGGTTTACACTGTTCGCGATTACGCTGAGCGTGATTTTGCGGATGCTATGAAAAAAGTCAAGGAAATCGGATACGATTATGTAGAGCTTGCAGGGCTTTACGGTCATACTGTTAAAGAAATCAGAGCTGCTCTCCGCGCAGCCGGTGTTAAAGCTATTTCTGCTCATGTACCGGTGGCTGAGCTGCTTGCCGATACGGGAGCTACTGTAGCTACCTACAAGGCTGTCGGAGTCAAGTACATAGTAATTCCATATGCACCGGAGGACATGCGTCCCGGAGTCGCTGAAAATTACGACGAGGTAATCAAAAAGATAGCTTATATAGGACGCATCTGCGGAGAACAGGGAATACAGCTGCTTTATCATAATCATGATTTTGAGTTTGTAAAAATGCCTGATGGTTCGTATGGACTTGATTATCTTTATTCTCATCTTCCTGCAGAGTATCTCCAGACCGAGCTTGATCTCTGCTGGGTGAAGGTTTCCGGGCTTGATCCGGTTGAGTATCTCCAAAAATACTACGGCCGTGCTCCGATAGTTCATTATAAGGATTATGTCGGAAACAAAACCGAAAATATGTATGAGCTTATCGGCACCGACACCGCGCATGCGGAAACATCTTCGGAATTTGCATTCCGTCCTCTCGGTCAGGGAGTTCAGGATATGCCGGCCATACTCGAAAAGACTATGGAGGTATATACAAAATATGTTGTTGTCGAGCAGGACAACTGTTATGACCAGGACACAATGGAAGCGGCAAAGCAGAGCAGAGAATATCTGAAATCTCTTGGCTGGTAATATAAAAAACGTTCCCTCTCCGGCTGCGGAATATTGCCCGGCAGTCTGGGAGGGAAACTTTTTTGGCAAGGTGTGCAGTGCCGTTACGGTGTTTCGGAGGCGGAATGTACCGTCGCCAAACGCCTTATGACGGGCTTTCAGCCTTTATTGAACAAAAATAAGGAACGGTTGTTTATATGAAAAAAATCGGTGATATCAATCCTTCTCTTGCCGGATATGCAGCAGATCCGCGCGTCCGCCGATATCTTTCCCCGGTACGTATTGTTAAAATTTTTGGTGACGCTTCGGGCGCTGAGAATTTAATCGGCGAAAAGGCATGTCAGATAACGCTCGGCGGCGGAGAGGATGTCTGCACGCTTTCTAACGTGACGGGCTGCTCTGAAAATGCCGGTGTTCTGCTTGACTACGGAACCGAGATCAGCGGAACTGCGAGAATTATGGTGTTTGGGGTAAACAGCGGAACGGGAAGAGCGGATTTGCATATAAGATTCGGAGAGTCGGTTTCCGAGGCGCTTTCTGATCTCGGAGAAAAAAATTCGTGCTGCGATCATGCAAACCGGGATGAAATGATAAATGTCGGCTTTCTGAGTGCAAACGAAACAAACGAAACCGGTTTTAGATTTATTTATCTTGAGCTGACAGGCGAAGATGTATCGGTTTCGCTGAAGGCTGTACAGGCTGTGTTTATTTTTCAGGATCTTGAATACCGTGGGAGCTTTGAATGCAGTGATCCTCTTGTCAATAAGATATGGCAGACAGCCGCTTATACCGCTCATCTTAATATGCAGGAATACCTTTGGGACGGAATTAAACGGGACAGGCTTGTATGGATCGGAGATATGCAGACGGAGGTTATGACCATAGCGTCTGTTTTCGGTTATAACGATATTGTCCCGCGTTCGATGGATCTTGTACGCGATGAGACTCCTGTCGGGGAATGGATGAATGGAATTTCTTCATACTCTCTATGGTGGATTTTTCTGCAATATGATTTCTATATGAGCTACGGTGACTATGCTTATCTTTTGCAGCAGAGAGAGTATATGACCGGGCTTCTTTCCCTTTTGTGCGGATACGTCGGTGACGACGGCGCAGAAAAGCTTCCGGAGAGCCGCTTTATCGACTGGCCGAATTCCGAAAATGAGGAAGCTAAGCATGCAGGCCTCCAGAGTATGCTTCTCATGGCAATGGAACGCGGAGCCTTTATCTGTGATACGCTCGGCGAATATGAGATATCTGATAAATGCAGAAAAGCGGCTGAAAAGCTTTCAGGACACCGTCCTTCTGCCGGAGGCTCTAAGCAGGCTGCTTCGCTTATGGTATGTGCCGGACTGGCGGACGCTGAAAAGACAAACCGGGAGATTCTTTCTGTTGGGGGCGCAAAAGGCTTTTCAACATTTCTTGGATATTATACTCTTTCAGCTATTGCGGAATCAGGAGATTATGACGGTGCGATAGAAGCTATGAAACAGTATTGGGGCGGAATGCTTGACATGGGTGCGACGACCTTCTGGGAGGATTTCAATATCGACTGGATGGAAAATTCCGGTCGTATTGACGAGCCCGTTCCTGATGGCAAAAGAGATATTCACGGCGACTTCGGTGCATATTGTTATCTTGGCTTCCGTCACAGCCTTTGCCACGGCTGGGCGTCAGGCCCCGTTCCGTATCTTGCGCAGACAGTGCTGGGCGTAAAAGTAACGTCACCGGGGACAAGAAGTGTCGACATTGTTCCCCATCTTGGGCGCCTTGATTATGTTAAGGGCAGTTATCCGACGCCGCACGGCGATATTCGTATTTCTCATGTGCGCGGAAGCGGCGGTATCATTGATACAAAGGTAGAGCTGCCTCCGATGTGGAGAAAAACCGGCGCGGTCAGCTATGAATACTTCGGCTGAAAAAAGGCTGTTTTTTGTAAAGGCACGGCCGCAGAGCTCTTCGGACAAATCAATGAAAATCAATAAAAAATACCGGCAAGCATATTCTCAGAATTGCTTTCCGGTATTTTTTGTATCTGCGAGTTGTATTAGCTTTATTTTCTGAAGCTTTTTGCTTCTGCGTGTTCATCTCTTACGGAATTATCTCTGTACTTTTTTCCGGGATTAAAGCCCGCCCGACGAAGAATTCTCCGGAGCTCTGTTCCGAAAATACCGGCGAATATACATTTTAACATGTCAAGCGGAATAAATGGAATTACGCAGGCTGCAAGAGCCGCTATAAATCCGATGTCGGCAACAAAACAATACTGAACCGTACCGCAGAGATAACAAATTGCAGTTCCGATAATGCAGGTTATTACGGAGAGCAGGCTCGTAATGATTTTTTCCTTCCGCGATTCGGCTTTTATACGGCTGCTCCTGATACCAGCGATGACGGCGGCAGGCAGATATCCCCAGATGTAGCCTCCGGTAGGACCTATAAGAACGGAAAAGCCGCCCCTGCCTCCGCTGAACACCGGCAGTCCGCATGCTCCTGCTAAAATAAATACTAATACGGCGGTTACACCTCTGACAGGCCCGAGCACGGAGGCAGCGAGCAGCACTCCCAATAGCCCGAGGGAAACGGGAATCGGACCTATTTGTATAGAAATCGGAGAAAGAACACATATGACAGCGGCGAACAATGCGCACAGTGTCATATCAAAAAGTGTTAATTTTTTTTGTTTTACTGATGTGTTTTCCATAATTAATTAGACTTTCGCTTTTATTGAACACAATTAATAGTTTTCAGCGTGAATTTCAAAATAGCTCTTCGGATGAGCGCATACGGGACATAATTCCGGCGCTTTTGTTCCGACAATAATATGTCCGCAGTTGCGGCATTCCCATACCTTAACTTCACTTTTTTTGAAAACTTCGGCTGTTTCGACATTTTTTAGCAGAGCGCGGTAACGCTCTTCATGATGCTTTTCAATTTCTGCTACAAGGCGGAACTTAGCGGCGAGATCTTTAAAGCCCTCTTTTTCTGCGGTTTCCGCAAAGCCTTTATACATGTCAGTCCACTCGTAGTTTTCGCCTTCTGCGGCGGCCTTTAAATTTGCGTTGGTGTTGCCGATACCCTCAAGCTCTTTAAACCACATCTTGGCATGTTCTTTCTCGTTGTCGGCTGTTTTTTGGAAAATGGCCGCAATCTGTTCATATCCTTCTTTTTTTGCAACAGATGCGAAATATGTATACTTATTGCGCGCCTGTGATTCGCCGGCAAAAGCTGCCTCAAGATTTTTTTCTGTCTGTGTTCCTGAATATCTACTCATGCTACCCATTCCTTTCACTTTAATAGACTTAATAGATAGGGAAAAACGAAATTTGTCTGATTTTTCCTTTTCTAAGATAATTATATCATAAGGGCTTCTCATTGTCAAGCTGTGAGATTGAGTGCCAAGCGTCTTGCCAAACGAATATTTTAATTTGATTCAATAAGGGGCTTGCCCCATTAAATGGCGTGGCAACCATTCATAAGGAGATTGTATCTCCCGCTGAATGATGAAAGGTAACCTGCCTCTAAAGCGGCAATCGCCATTAAGGCGGCAGCCTTAATGGCGGTACATCTTGCCTAAGTTCAATAAGGGCTTGTCCCGTTATTCAACGTGGCAAGGATTGGCAAAGCCAATCTGCCATTCATAATGAGATTGTATCTCCTTATGAATGGTGAAATGTAACCCGCCGTTTTAGAGGCGGGTTACATCTTGCCTAAGTTATAATTCGACAAGTCCTTTGGGACAGTTTGTCAGATTCCTGGAAGAGCCGTCCTCCTGAATGTAAACCATGTCTTCGATTCTGACTCCGAACTGTCCTTCGATGTATATACCCGGCTCGACGGTCACAACATGTCCGGGGGACAGCACGGATTCTCCGGAGCCTGGGGATAGACGTGGATTTTCATGGATAAAAAGTCCGACCCCGTGGCCGAGACTGTGACCGAAACAGTCGCCATATCCCTCCGCCGCAATAATATCCCTTGCGGTTTTATCTGCGTCTCTGCAAAGTACACCTGCGCGGATCATATCCTCCGCAGCAGTCTGTGCGCGCAGTACGGTTTCGTATACGTGTTTCATTTTTTCGTCTGCATGACCGATGCAGACGGTTCTGGTCATGTCCGAACGGTATCCGTCAACCTCCGCGCCGTAATCCATTGTCAGAAAGCCCGGCTCAAGAGGAATGTTCCGCGGAACTCCGTGCGGCTGGGAGGAAGCCCTGCCTGACACCGCAATCGTTTCAAATGCGACTCCTGTTGCCCCCTCGTGCCGCATAAAGTATTCAAGCTCGAGCGCCACCTCTGTCTCTGTTCGGTGCGGATTGATGAAATCAAGAATATGCGTATATGCCTTTTCGGCAATTCTCTGTGCGGAGATAATCAGCTTCAGCTCGTCCTCATCCTTAAATTCACGGAACTTGTCGATTCTTTCGCTTCCGCCGCGGAAGGTGATATCAGGAAAACGCTTTTCCCATTTGCTGAAATCGGCGCAGGTCATATACTTGTCTTCATACATTACAAGCTCTGTTCCTGATTTGTTGAACACTTCCTCGGCGTGCGCCTGTCCGTGTGACAGGAGAACTACTTCGACCGGAGGTTTTACCTTTGCTCGTGCGGCTTCGATATACCTGAAATCGGCGAAAAGGAAGCATCTGCTGTCTGTTACAACGGCGTATCCGTCTGTAAATGAAAATCCGGAGAGCCATCGGAGACTCTGTTCGCATGTCAGTAAGACGGCCTCATGAGGAGAGACAATGGACATAATTTTTTCAGCCTTAGATTTCATATCTGGAACGCTCCTTTCAGATTGTTATTTAGTGTATTCGATCGTTTTTTTCTTTAACTTCAGCGCGTCTTCAGCCTGAGTTCCCGATGATTCACATATAATTCTCGGCGTTAAACCGTATTTTGCAATTGCTTCTGCAAGAGGTTCAAAGGGTGGACCGAATTCCTTGTCTTCAAATGTGAGATGTCTGCGCTCGCCTGCGTCTGAATATTCGATTTTTGAGAAATGGCAGTGTAGGTTCCGCGCATATTCTTCACCGAGTTCTGATCCTATTTTATCAAATACAGCGCGGTAATCGTCGGTTGTTTTAAAAAATCCTCCCCTGTTTCGGGCATTGACATGGCCGAAATCTATAACCGGACAAAGCGGTTCTCCGAGCTTGCAAAGCTCAATTACCTCTTCAATCGTACCGAGCTGATTTAATTTTCCCATTGTTTCAAGTCCAAGCCGTACGCCTGACGGATTTTCAATTTTTTCAAGGGTTTTATACAGCGTGTCTTTTGCGTACTCCATTGCCTGCTCTCTGCTGATTTTAGCCGCGCTTCCGGTGTGAATGACGATGATATCTGCGCCGAGCCATGAAGCTGCGTTTACACTTTGTTGAATATAGTCGATACTTTTAAGGCGCTTTTCCTGTTCTACTCCGGACAGCGAGATGTAGTACGGAGCGTGTACAGACATACGGATATCATGCTTTGAGGCTTCTTCGCCGAGCTTTCGGAAGGTGGTTTCGCTTCCGCGGATACCGTTTCCTCCCTGATATTCATAAGCGTCAAGTCCGATTTTTTTTACCCACGCCGGAGCGTCTGCCGTATGTTTTAGTCCCTCAGCGTAAAAGCTTTCAGAGTTTCCGGCGGGTCCGAAAAGAGGTTTATCCTGCATTTTACTGTTGATCCTTTCTGCCGCTTTGTATATTCAGCATTTTTCTGTTTTAAATAAAAAATTCAATAAGGGGCTCGCCCCGTCATTCAACGTGGCAAGGGTTGGCAAAGCCAACCTGCCATTCAGTAGGAAATTGTATCTTCTGCTGAATGTTGAAATGTAACCCGCCGCCATTAAAGCGGCCGCTTTAATGACGATTGCTTTAAGATGCGACCACCATTAAGGCGGTAGCCTTAATGGCGGGACATCTTGCCTAAGTTATACTGCCCGGTGCCTTAGGCTGTACCGACGAATTACCGGTTTTTCGCACAAGCGTTTAAAGCGTGTAAACAGATCGGTTTTGTCCTTTATCGGATCTACAAGAATGGTGAATGCTCCGATTCTGTTTCCTGCCAATATATCCGTAAAAATTTGATCTCCGATTATGGCCGTATGTTCCGGTACGACGCCCATTCTCAGCATGAGAGACCGTATTTTTTTTACCGACGGTTTTTTGCAGTCAAACACTGCCGGGAAACCGGTGTCTTCATTAAAAATTGTGACCCGTTCAGCGTGATTGTTAGAAATGAGTGCGACTGAAATTCCTGAATTCTGAAGTCTTCTGTAAAAATCAAGAAGCTCGGCGGTGGGTATCGCTTGGGAATACGGCGCAAGCGTGTTGTCTATATCCGTAAGAACTGCGCGTATTCCGGCTGCCTGCAGTTTTTCGATGTCTATATCGTAAATTGCAGGAACATAAAGATCCGGCATAAGCCTGTTAAACATATAAATTATATCCTTTATATTCTTTTAGAGCTGTATTATTTTGTGTGTATTAAAGCGTATAAATCACAGCGGTCTGAAGCTCAGCGGAAGAAGTGCGGATGCTTTTTGTTCCGAGAAGAAAATAAAGCGCATATGAAATTGCTCCGAGGAACATAAGTCCTGCTAAAATTATCGCCATTATTCTTGTAAATGGAGCAGTTTTTGATGTATAATCGTTTTTATTCTTAACTTTTGAGGTAAAAACCTCGTTTTTGGTATTCTTTGACATAAATGCCTTTCTTATTAACAAATTGAAAAGTTTACTTATTTCGTTTTTTATCAGAACCTGCAAGCTTTAACGCTGACAGCAGAGCGGCAAGCGCGGATTTTACCGAAAGGGTGCGTACTCTTTCCCGTGAATCCGAAAACTGGCAGCGTAAGACCGTAACGTCGGTATCGCCGGAGGTGAAGTGCGAACATACCGAGGCTGAGGGGTGGCACAGAACAGGATGAGACGGATGATCTGTGACGCCGGCTTTGGACGCGGCGGCTATATAAACCAGGCCGACCGGTTTTTCCTCCGTGCCTCCTCCGGGGCCTGCGATTCCGGTGACAGAGACTGCGATATCAGCCCCAGTTAGTTTAATTGCTCCGAGAGCCATTTCCCCGGCAGTTTCAGGGGACACTGCGCCAAAATCGCGAAGTGTTTCATCGCGAACTCCTAAGAGCTTTTTCTTCATATCGTTCGAGTAGGTTACGACTCCGCCGTCAAAGACCGCCGATGAGCCGGGGACGGCCGTAATAGCGCCGGCGGCAAGCCCGCCTGTACACGATTCCGCGGTTGTAATATGAAGTCCGAGCTTGCAGGCTTCTATTACGACGGCTTTTTCAAGAGTGGTGTCGATTCCGTAGAAGTAGCCTGATACAGGGGTATGAAGAATTTGATCTATTGCTTTCGCGCATTTTTTTTCACATGCTTCCGGAGTTTCTGCGCGCGCTGTAACTCTCAGACGAACTTCACCATCTCCGCAGTAAGGCGCTATTGTCGGATTCGATGACCGCAGCATCATATCCGAGAGAATATCCTCTGCCGCGGATTCTCCTATGCCGAAAAGCATGACGTTTTTCGAGCGTATAGTTTCATCACTGCGCGCGGAAAGATACGGTTTTACCTGATCTTCAAACATAGCCTTCATCTCGTGCGGCGGTCCGGGGAGAAGAATGACAGTGCGAGTTCGCGATTCTGCAGCGCTGTAAATATCTTCGCTGCCGTCGCTGAAACGCGACGCTGAAACCTCAAGCGCCATACCGGGCGCAGTACCGTGATTATTTTCGAATACTGTTGCTCCGACCGGTATCATGGCCTGCTTTACGTTATTTCCTGTCATTGTAAGATTTCTTGATTCGAAAAACGATTTTATGCGATCGAGCGACGGTTTGTGCGTTACCATCCGCACGCCGGCGAGTCTTGCCACTGTTTCCTTTGTCAGGTCGTCATATGTAGGACCTAATCCCCCGGTAATTATAAGCAGGTCACATCTGGAGAGCGCCTGTTTTATACAGTGCTCTAAGCGTTCGGAGTTGTCACCGATTGCGCTCTGATAGTATTGTGAAATGCCAAGCTCGGAAAGCTGAGCAGAGATATATGCGGCGTTTGTATTTACAATGTCGCCGATGAGAATTTCAGTGCCTACGCATAGTATTTCAGCAGATTTTATTATCATAAAAAGTACCATGTCCTTCTGTTAGCAAAGTGATGTTTATAACTTAGGCAAGATGTCCCACCA
>CABPZV010000011.1 GCA_902462015.1 uncultured Eubacteriales bacterium
AAGAAAAAACGCGAAAAAAATATATCATTGAGAAAAATAATTGTAAACAGCTCCTTTTCCTTTAAATTTTTATGGCTTAATTCAAAGCTTTACTTATTTTGTATTTTGCTTAATACCGTTATCGGCGCATCAGTTGCTCCTCTTACGCTGCTGCTTACTAATAAGCTGTACGGACTTCTCGAAATCCACTCATTATTTTCGGACGCCATAGTCGTTTTAATCGGTATTCTCGGAATTAATGCCGTTTACATGGGATGGTCACAATTATACGGGAGCTGTATTGAACCGTCGCTGTCCGAGAAACTTCGGCAGAAGGTTCAGACCGGACTGTTTAAGAAGGTGCTTGCTACAGACCTGTCGAGATATGACGATCCGGAATTTTATAACGACTTTATACTTGCAATGCAATATACCGATGTATATGCGTCGGGGACATTCATAACGGCAACCAATTTCATAGGTAATGTGCTTAATTTTTTAACTACTATTTCTTTGCTTGCTTACGTAGATATCTCAGTACTGGTAATTCTTCTTGCAAGTGCCGTGATTTCAAGCTTTATCAGTACAAAGAACAATCTGATAGAGGTTGAATACAATGCTGCGATTACGCCGATAAACCGCAGGGTGCAGTATCTTGAAGGAATATTTAAAAAGATCGATTATTCAAAAGAACTGCGACTCACTAATATATATGAAAATGTTGAGCGTGATTACATAGCTGCGGCGAAGGAACACGTAAATGTAACAAAGAGATTCGGATTGCGCCGTATAATTCTTACAATGTTTGAAATGATTAATACAAACGGAGTGTATATGGCCGTTATTGCCCTAATGCTTTATAAGCTTGCCGTACTTGGAACGGTTACAATTGCGGGTTTTGCCGTTGTTGTAAATGCCAATTGGCAGATGCGCAGCAGCTTTGTTTCGCTTGCATCGTCATTTACGAGCCTTCCGCAGCAGAGTATGCAGATTGATAAGGTACGGTCGTTTATGGAGTACAGACCTCAGAGTGAAAGAGGGAGCTTGTCTCTTCCTGCTCCACCTTTTGAATCAATTGAAATGCATAATGTGTTTTTCGGTTACACTGGCGGAGACGATGTTCTTCACGATATCTCATTTAAGATAAAACGGGGTGAAAAAATATCTATAGTTGGATATAACGGTGCAGGAAAGTCCACACTGATAAAGCTGATTATGCGTCTTTACGAGCCACGCAGCGGTACGATTATGTATAATGGTCGTATTGCGTCTGATTATGATGTCGAAAGCTACCGAGGCCGAATTGGGGCAGTATTTCAGGATTATCGGATTTTTGCTGCAACTATTTCCGAAAATGTACTTGGAGACGAATTTACAGAATCCGATCGTCCCCGCGTGCTTGAGGCACTTCACAGGGCTACATTTGACGATAAGCTTGCCGCACTTGAGAGCGGTATTGATACGGTATTGACACGGGAATTTGATGATAAAGGAACAAATCTTTCGGGCGGAGAGGCGCAGAAGATTGCAATTGCGCGAGTATTTGCGGGAAATTATGATCTAATTATAATGGATGAGCCATCCGCATCTCTTGACCCGATAGCTGAATACGAACTGAATAAGCAGATTGCGGAATTTGCTTCTGATAGAACAGTTATATTTATTTCGCACCGTCTGTCAACTACACGCCATGCCGATCGGATATATATGTTTGAGGACGGCAGAATAATTGAACAGGGAAGTCATAATGAGCTTATGAGAATGAACGGAAAATATGCGGAAATGTTTACAGTTCAGGCAGAAAAATATATAGCAAAGTGAGGATATTTCTGCCGTCTTGCTGCTATCTGATTAGTTTATAGGTATTTAAAAATAAAAATTGTTAAAATTTATATTTTGTATTGATAATTTCTTTCTATCAATGTATAATATCCGTGAAATTTAATATTCGCCTTTTTCCGGAACAGGAAGGGCACCGAAAACGGAGGATTTACAATGTTTAAGAAAACACCACCAATGGGATGGAACTCATGGAATACATTCGGCGCCGATATAAATGAAAAACTTATATTCGAGACGGCGGACATAATGGCGGACCGCGGACTTCTTTCACACGGTTATGAATATCTTGTAATTGATGACTGCTGGTCTCTGAAAACACGTGACGCAAACGGCAGACTTGTGCCCGATCCCGAGAAGTTTCCCAACGGCATGAAGGCTGTAGCCGATTATGTTCATTCTAAAGGGCTGAAATTCGGTATGTATTCATGTGCCGGCAACCTTACATGCGCCGGATATCCCGGAAGCTATGAGCACGAGTTTATTGACGCCCAGACCTTTGCAGAATGGGGCGTTGATTTTCTCAAATACGATTATTGTTTTCATAGCAATATAGTTCACGGAAAGTATCTTTACCGCCGTATGGGACTTGCTCTTGAAAACTGCGGTAGGGATATCCTTTTCAGCGCCTGCAGCTGGGGCGCTGATGAAACTCACAAATGGATTAAGGAGACTTCTGCGTCTATGTGGCGTTCAACAGGCGATATCTTTGACAGCTGGGAATCTATTAAGGAGTTGACAAAGCAGCAAAATGAAAAGTTTGCATACAACGGTGTAGGCTGTTTTAACGATATGGATATGCTTGTTGTAGGTATGTACGGCAAGGGGAATGTCGGATTGAGCGGATGCAGCGACGTGCAGTATAAAACTCATTTTTCCATCTGGGCGCTGCTCGGATCTCCGCTTATGATTGGCTGCGACGTCAGAAATATGACCGATGAAGCATACCGTATTTTAACTAATGATGAAATTATAAAAATCAATCAGGATCCTGCCTGCCGTCAGGTTGTAAAAATAGAGGGAATTTGGGGAAATGAGGATATTCCCGTATATTATAGACAGCTGACCGGCGGAGATGTTGCCATTGGAATATTTAATTTTAAAAACGAAAAAGTGTCGCCTACATTCAATTTAGACGAGATAGGCCTCCCGCACAGCACCGGAAAGACGCTTGAAATGCATGAGCTGTGGACGGGTGATAAGTTCACGGTTGAAAATTCTAATGTAAGGCGTACAATTGAGCCTTACGGCTGTGAAGTGTTCCGCGCAAAGATTGTAGATATTAAATGAGTTCCTGTATAAAATGCGGCAGAGAGCTTACATTCGATGAAATTGCAGTTTACAAAAAAATGGTAAACCGTGCAAGTGTAGAATATATGTGTAAAGGCTGTCTGGCAAAGCGTTTTGATGTATCTGTCGATTTTATAGACAAAAAAATAGAGCAATTCAAATCTCAGGGATGCTTGTTATTTACAAAGTAAAAAATTACAGATATAACTAAAAATAATTTCCCGTCTGTTAAGACGATGGATATTCATATCGCCCTTAAGAAGCCTACCCCAAAAAATCAGTCTAATCAGTAAAAGGAATAAAGAAAGCAAATTTATGCCCGAAGGAAAATTTTATGACTGTGTCTGGGAACAGGCAAATCTTTGTACCCTTAGCAAATGCCCATGTAGTTTTATACTGCATGGGCATTTAGTATGTATCGCGGTATGAAGATAACTGGATATATAAACCGGACGATTTTTTAACAGAATTTTTTTATCTCTTCAATTACACATTTGATTAAATAATTTATATTTCCATTCTGCACTCCGGCAATTATATTATCGCACTGACTGACCGGAATCAGAATACGTTTTGCATTGCTTTTTCCGACTGCAGCCGCCATTTTTTCAGTGATTTCCCCATACAGAGAGTCTGTTATAACAATGCCGATCGGACCTATTATTACATCCGCTTTTCTGCATCCTACAACGACGGCATTTTCACCCGTTGCAGCATGATCAGCTCCGGCTCTAAGCATTGCGGAAGATGCTGTACTGTTTGTACCTACAGCTGTAATTACGGCATACGGAAAGCTTTCTTTTACGGAGGAAACAAGCTGTTTTCCAATACCGCCTCCTTGGGCATCAATAATAAGTATATTCATAGCGGCTGACCTCCATTAAAGCGTTGAAATTATCTCTATAATTGGCTTTTATCTCCTATTAAAGAATTATAGCATAAAACAGCGTATAAATCAACATTATAACATAATAATCGCCCTTTATATTCCGGAAATAAAGATAATGTTAGCTTACACGAAACATATTCGGCATAAAAACGCAGTTATATAAAGAAAAAATAAAAAAATGATATTTTATTCAAATAAGAATAAAATGGATGGTCTTAAGGTCTTGACTTTTTACATCGTAAAAGTTATAATACTATTAATAATTATTAATAATAATTTTGTTTTATATACGTATGACCAAAATTCGAGTAAAAACAGTCTGGAAAAACTTTATTGCTTTTAATCGGACATAATTTTAGGTACTTATATTTGGAACGGTTATAAGTGGGTGAAACAAATATTTTTTTAATTTGCGGTGAAAAAGCCGGTATTATATATTTTATAAAGATAGTATGAGGATTTACAATGGATTTTCGAAAACTGTTGACCGGAAAAAGCAGAAAAATTGTGCTATTTGTTTTTGACGTTATATGTTTTGTGCTAATTGATCTTTTATACTTTATTTTTGCAGCTTACAGTCATTATATAAATGCGCCTGACAGCAGTTTATTTATCAGAAATTCTATTCTTTTGATTGTATCAATTTTCTCAGTTCGTGTGATTTTCAGAGTTTATGTCAATATCTGGAGATATACAAATACATATGCAAATCTGAATCTTGTAATTTCGGATTTATGCGGAACAGTTCTTACGCTTATTCTTTCAGCGGTAATAGGAATTTGGGAAGGCATGTGGCATATATCTTTTGTAGCTTTGGTAAATTTGATTGCCGCTCTGACCTCAAGGTTCTGTTATCGTTTGGTTTACAAGCATATAAATAGAAATGAGTCCGACCGCTTGATGGAAAATGTTGCGATTGTCGGAGCGGGACAGCTTGGAGCTTTTCTTGTGGACGAGCTCAGACTTAATTCTCATTCGAACTACAGACCTGTATTTTTCGTAGACAATGACACGACTAAGACGGGCAGCCGTATTTCTGGAATTCCTGTTTTTCATGATGGGGATGATATTGCTGCGCTTATTAAGAAATTCTCAGTAAGTGAAATTTTTATTGCGATTAACAATCTTGACAGTGACCTTGCTTCCTGGCTGTATAATTATTACAGTAAAACGGGATGCCAGATTAAAATTTATGATACCCCTGTCCGTGAGTTTACCGGTAAGTCGAAGAAACGTATTATACGGGATTTTCAGATTGAGGATTTGCTTTTCCGCAAACCCTTGAGCTTAGAGGACTGTTCTGTAAAGGATTACTACGCAGGGAAAACTGTGCTGGTTACGGGTGGCGGCGGATCTATCGGAAGTGAGCTCTGCCGCCAGGTTGCGGCGTGCGGGCCGAAAAAGCTTATTATTCTTGATATTTATGAGAATAATGCATATGACATTCAGCAGGAGCTTTACCGGGATTACGGTGAAAATATAAATCTTGCTGTTGAGATTGCCTCAGTTCGCGACAGAAAACGCCTGAATTGCATTTTTAAGTATTACCGTCCCGATATAGTCTTTCATGCGGCTGCTCATAAGCATGTTCCCCTAATGGAACACAGCGGCTGCGAAGCCATAAAAAATAATGTAATCGGTACGTACAATGTTGCCGATATGGCGGAAAAATACGAAACCAAAAAATTCATTCTTATATCTACTGACAAAGCTGTCAATCCGACTAATATAATGGGTGCTTCAAAACGGCTTTGCGAAATGATTGTTCAAAGCCGCGTCGACAGTAAGACCTCATTTGCAGCTGTCAGATTTGGTAATGTGCTTGGCTCTAACGGATCTGTTATCCCGCTTTTTAAACAGCAGATTGCAGAGGGAGGTCCGATTACAATTACCGACAAAAGAATCATACGCTATTTTATGACAATTCCGGAGGCAAGCCAGCTTGTAATGCAGACAGGAGCAATGGCAAAAATGGGCGAGCTTTTTGTTCTTGATATGGGGAAACCTGTCAGAATTTATGATTTGGCTGTAAATATGATAAAGCTTTCCGGTTTGGAGCCTAATATCGATATAAAAATTGAAGAAATCGGACTGCGCCCGGGTGAAAAGCTTTATGAAGAACTTCTAATGAAAACCGAACATCTTACTAAAACTGAAAACAATATGATATTTATTGAAAAGGATGTGGCTCTTTCCCGTTCTGCAGTAGATGAAAAAATCAGAATACTGAATGATGCTGTTGCCGCAGTCGAAGCCGGGGCAGATAAGTCATATATAAGATATGCGGTAGCAAATGTTGTGCCTACTTTCCATGACCCAAATGAAGTTAACTGTACGGCTGAAAGCTCCTACGAAATGAAAATAATGCAGATGAGTAATTAAAGCTATATGCTGGAAGCTATGTAGAATTATATAACTTAGGCAAGATGTCTCGCCATTAAAGCGGTAGCTTTAATGGTGATTGCCTTTCAGTTGGTGGGTTACTTTCACTATTCAGTGGGAGATACAATCTCCTACTGGAATGGTTGCCACGCCATTTGACGGGGCAAGCCCCTTATTGAAATTTCACCTCATTTTAAATGCGGTGAAATTTTTTACTTTTCCGGCAATGGAAAACGGGTAAATGTATAGAGTTATTAGTGTGAATATAGAATAGAAAGTTGGACTCAAAAATGGATATTTCCCTTTCAAAAAAACAGATTGACTGCGGAGCGCGCAGAATGTTTTTACTCTGTGTACTTGCTTATACTGCCATATATGTTGGAAGAAAGAATTTTTCCGTATGTCTTTCTGCAATGATTTCCGAGGGCTTTATCGACAAGGTTACGGGAGGTGCGGCAGGAACCGCGTTTCTTGTTGTATATGCTGTCGGACAGTTCATAAATGGACTGATTTCCGACCGAGTTTCACCATCATCTATGATCACTGCCGGATTATTAGGAGCAGGTGTGGCAAACATAAGTATGGCGTTTAACCAATTTTCTTCGCTCGTTCCCTGTATATGGTGTATTTGCGGAATATTTTGTTCTATGCTGTGGTCTTCTGTCATAAAGTGTATTGCGCAGTGGCTGCCATCCGAACGTGTTGAGCGTGCAGGGGTGAAGTTATCGGTCACAGTGCCTCTCGGTTCGGTAATTACATATCTGATTGCAACACTTTCTCTTCGTTTTTCCGGTTGGAGAACCGTTTTTTTGACATGTGGTTTGGTTTGCATTTTATCAGGAACCGTTTTTATGATTTCGATAAAACGTATGTCGGGATACATTCGGTATATTTCGGACAACGGCGGTGAGTCCGGGAAAATTTCGAATGTTCAGGTATCCGGTAAAAAGCGCATGGGGTCAGGTTTGTTTGCTTTAATATTTTCATCCGAGATGCTTCTGATAATTGCAGCAGTTATGTGTAACGGTGTATTAAAGGACGGACTTGATCTTTGGACACCGACATTTATCAGTGAATACTTTGAGGTATCGGCGGCTTTTACGGCTTTGCTTATGTCTTTAATTCCTCTGTTAAATGTTGCAGGAGCATATTTATCCGAATTTTTTTATTCTAAAATGCATCTTGATGAAATGTCTGTAACTGCGGTTATGTACGGACTTACCATTCTATGTTTTATACCTGTCTGTATTTTTACAGCAGCAGGTGAAACAGGAGCATTATTAAGATGGATATCTGTTATACTGCTTGCCTTTATTATGATGGCGACAACCGGTGCGAACACTATGCTTATGACATTTATACCTCTCAGATATAAGCGCATCGGAAAGGTTTCAAGTATATCCGGAATGCTCAATGCATTTTCTTATGCCGGCGCAGCATGTTCTGGTATCACTGTTGGTCTGGTTTCTGAATACGGCGGATGGAGCGTTACAATTCTATCTTTTGCTGTTATTTCGATCCTGGGCGCCGTTATATCTGTACTTTGTATTCGGTTTTGGCGAGGAAAAATGCAGACTTTGTAACCGGCTATGCCAAAGATTCTGCAGTTTTTTCAAAAAAGCCGTTTTAGCATATCTTACGGACTGAAAACAGTCTTTACGCGGTTCAACCAGTATGTTTTGATTTTCGCACGCTGATTTTGCCTAACAGTGATAAACGGGCTTTCCCGGAAAAAATAATTCCGGGAAAGCCCGTTGTTTAGCATGTGTTTTCCAGAGTACAGTAAATAAATTATAGGTAGAACAAAGAAGAAATATACTGGATATGGAAAGAGTATTTTAAATGTTGAGCAAAAGTTATCGTTCTTCTCGGAAATAAGCCAGTCCGAGACTTGCCGGCGGCTGATTTTCGCGTTTCTTTCTGACGCTGGTGGCTACTAACACTACAATTGTAACAACATAAGGAAGCATTTTGAAAAGCTCCTGAGAGCTTCTGCTCAGTCCAGGAATAAAGAGGTAAACGATGTAAAGTCCTCCGAAGAGAATTGAACCGATAATGCCGATATCAGGTTTCCAAATTGCAAAGATTACAAGAGCTATTGCGAGCCAGCCTCTGTCTCCGAAGCCATTGTTGGACCATACGCCCATTGTATAATCCATTACGTAGTAGAGTCCTCCCAGTCCGGCAATTACGCTTCCGACGCAGGTGGCAATGTATTTATAAAGGCTGACATTTATTCCTGCCGCATCGGCAGTTGCAGGATTTTCCCCAACGGCACGCAGCTGCAGACCTATTCTTGTGCGCTTAAAAAAGAAAGCTGCAAATAAGGATATAAGTACGGCAAGGTATGCGAGAAATCCATATGAAAGGAAGATTTCGCCGAACCAGCCAAGCTTTTCTGCAAACGGCAGCTGCGTCCGAAAAAAATTGCTTGTCTTTATAAGAGAAACCGAAGCGGTCTGGCTTCCTGTAAGACTTGCAAGCGAGCCTCCGAAAAAGTTGCCGAAACCGATTCCGAATGTAGTGAGAGCAAGTCCGGTGACGTTTTGATTTGCCCTTAAGGTAACGGTTAAAAAACAGTAGATAAGTCCCATCAGAAGAGATCCGGCTATCGATGAGAGAACAGGAATTGCAATTGCAAGAAAAGCGTTGAGAGGCTCAGCGGCAGGTACTGACTGTTCATAGAGAAATGCTCCGATGACTCCGCATATACTGCCGACATACATGACTCCCGGAATGCCGAGATTTAAATTGCCCGATTTTTCGGTGATAATCTCTCCGGTCGAACCGTAAAGAAGCGGTATTCCCTGAACAATTGCACGCTGAAGTACAGTTGAAATAATCATTTAATTTTCCTCCTTATGAGCGCGCCTTACAAGCTTATAGTTTATAAAGAATTCGCTTCCGATTATAAAAAACAGAATAATTCCGGAAATTATATCTGCAAAAGCTTCGTTAAGACGAAAGACTGTTGCAATTTCGCTTGCTCCGCGGTCTAAAAATACAAGAAGAAATGACGTGAGTATCATATAAATAGGATTGAATTTTGCAAGCCAGGAAACCATAATTGCGGTAAAGCCCCGTCCGTCGGCAGTAGTAGTTGCAATTGTGTGGTTTGTACCTGCTACAAGGATAAGACCGGCAATTCCGCATATTGCGCCTGAAAGCGCCATTGTACGTATGATTGTCTTTTTCACGTTGATACCGACATAACGCGCGGTATTTTCACTTTCTCCGACAACCGAAAGCTCGTAGCCGTGTTTGCTGAAATTAAGATATATATACATTATAATCAGGATAGCAATAACGATTAGTATATTTATAGTGTAGTCCTGTCCAAAAAGCGAAGGAAACCATCCTTCATGACCTGACTGATTTATAATTCCGATTTTTCCAGAGCCTTTAGGAACCTCCCATTTTACAATAAAATACTGGATAAGCTGCATTGCTACATAGTTCATCATTAGTGTAAAAAGCGTTTCGTTTGTACTCCAGTTTGCTTTGCATACGGCCGGAATAATTCCCCATACGGCTCCTGCTGCAATTGCACAGATGACCATAACTGTCATCAGCAGCCAGCCGGGAAGCTTGTTTCCCAGTGTAATCATACAGGCTGCAGCTGCCAGTCCTCCTATAAGTACCTGCCCCTCTGCACCGATATTCCAGAAACGCATTTTAAATGCAGGGGTAACGGCCAGTGCAATACAGAGCAGAAGCGCGACATTCTGCATCAGTTGCCAGATTCTGCGCACAGTGCCGAAAGCACCCTTAAACATAGTCGCGTAAACTTCGAGCGGATTCTGTCCGGTCAGCATTATTGTCACGACGCCGGCGACGATGAGCGCAAGAAATACTGCCGTTATACGGACGAGCCAGGATTGCCACCACGGCATTTCATCGCGCTTGGTAATATGTATAAGCGGCTCCCGGACTTCCTTTTCTGTATTTTTAGTTGCTGCCATCGGTTTCACCTGCCTTGATAGTCTTTTCCGAGCTAAGTTTGTCTGCACCGAAATTATTCCCGGCACATTCATTTTTATTTCTATTGACACAATTGTCCTTGTTTTTTGTCATAAGGAAACCGATTTCTTCCTTTTTTGCATTTCTTCCGTCTACAATCCCGGTGATTCTGCCTGAGTTGATTACCATGATCCTGTCGCACAACTCGATCAGAACGTCAAGATCTTCTCCGACGAATATTACAGCGACACCGGATTCCTTTTGCTTTGTGAGCAGATTGTATATAGTGTACGATGAGTTGATATCAAGTCCGCGTACAGGGTATGCAGTCATAAGAACTGACGGTGCAGAAGAAATTTCACGTCCGACAAGTACCTTTTGCACATTTCCGCCGGATAATTTGCGAACCGGGGTATAGGCACTCGGAGTGACAACCTGCAGACTGTCGATTATCTGATCTGCCAGACTGTGAGGATTTTTGCGGTTCAGAAACAGAGATTTTCCCTTTCGGTAACTGCGGAGCATCATGTTATCAATAATGTTCATGTTTCCGACGAGTCCCATGCCGAGACGGTCTTCCGGTACAAAAGACAGACGGACTCCAAGCTCACGTATCTGAATGGGAGTACGGTCGCGCAGGTTTACTGTATTTCCGTTTTGGGGATTGAGATATAATATTTCACCTCTGTCAAGCCGCTGAAGTCCTGCAATAGCTTCAAGCAGCTCTCTCTGACCGCTTCCGGCTATTCCTGCTATTCCAAGGATTTCGCCAGAACGTGCTTCAAACGATACGTCGTCAAGAATTTTTATTCCTTCTGTTCCGGTACAGCTGATATGTTTCACTATAAGACGGTCGCAGACGTTTTTCGGCTCTGTTCGCTCAATGTTGAGCGATATTTTTTTACCAACCATCATTTCGGTCAGCTTAGCCTCATCCGTTTCGCGTGTTTCCACGGTTGCTACATGCTGGCCTTTGCAGAGAACAGCTACGCGGTCTGAAATTTCAAGAACCTCGTGAAGCTTATGTGTAATAATGATTACAGATTTTCCCTCGGCCCTCATTCGCCTGAGTACTGAAAACAGACGTTCGGTTTCCTGCGGTGTAAGAACGGCTGTGGGTTCATCAAGAATAAGTATGTCGGCGCCGCGGTACAGTACCTTAATAATTTCTACCGTTTGTTTTTCCGATACGGACATTTCATATATTTTTTTGTCCGGTTCAATATTGAAGCCGTAACGTTCGGTAATTTCTATAATTCTTTTTTTTGCTTCAGAGATGGAAAATTTTTTTCCATCCTCTATCCCAAGTATGATATTTTCTGCGGCCGTAAAGACATCGACAAGCTTAAAATGCTGGTGAATCATTCCGATTTTATAACGGAACGCATCTTTTGGAGAGCGGATTATAACTTCTTCTCCGCCGACAAAAATCTGGCCGTCGTCCGGATAATAAATTCCGGAAATCATATTCATAAGTGTGGTTTTTCCGCTTCCGTTTTCTCCTAAAATGGCGAGAATTTCACCATTTCGGACGTCAAGATCTACATTATAATTTGCGACAACATGTCCGAATGTTTTAGTAACATGCTTCAGCTCAATAGCAACAGCATTGTTCACACCGTTACCTCCAATTTAATTTTCTAAATGAATCAGACTGCGAAAATGCCTTCGAAAGGCTCAGGATATTCTTTCCCTCACTTTGCCATTATTGACTAAATTAATAAGGGCGGCGGGGCAGTCGCCCCGCCGCCCTTGACAAACACAATAACAAATCACACATTATGCGATTTATCTGTTCAGGCATTAAAATCAGAATTCTTCGTTAAGACACTCAATACCGTCGATCTTTACATCGAAATAAGGGGCTGAGCGGAATTCAGATTCATGGAAGTATCCATTGATTACAACCTTTGTATCAGGAGTGTAGTCAGCATCAGTGTTAACGTCGGCCATATGGTCCTCAGACAGCTGCTTGTCGTCGACTGTGAACTTTGTAACATCAAATACATGGAGAGTGCCTTTCTCAAGCTCTTCCTTAACTTCTGCAAGCTTTTCAGCTGTGCCTTCAGCTGCGGCAGCTGTATTGATATCTGAAAGAACTACAGAATTTGTTGAAATATCTCCGATCCAATCTGTGTCGATTTTGTCTCCGTTCATTGCGCAGTTAATTATGTACTGCATATAAGGAGCCCAGTTGATTGCGGAAGAAACAATGAATGTCTTGGGGCAGGAGTCTACTGTACTGCCGTTGTAAGAAACGTTGGGAACACCTGCGGCTTCACATGCTGTCGGAGCACCCATTGAATCTGCATGCTGTGAGATGAGTTTGCAGCCGCTTGAGATAAGCGCATTTGCCGCTTCTTTTTCGCCTGCCTCATCATACCAGCTTCCGGTAAACTGAACCTTCATAGTTGCTGTCGGGCATACTGACCGAGCGCCGAGGAAGAACGAGGTGTAACCGGATATAACTTCTGCATATGTGAAAGCGCCGACATATCCTATAACAGCATCTTCGGCCGAAAATTCACCTTTTTCAATCATTTCGTTGAGCTTAAGTCCTGCCGCAACACCTGCGAGATAACGACCTTCGTAAATGGAAGCAAAAGCGTTATGATAATTGTCAAGTCCTTCGGTATGTGCTCTTGTACCGGTAGCATGGCAGAATTCTACATCCGGATATTTCTGAGCAGCTTCTATCATATAAGGCTCATGACCGAAGCTGTCTGCAAAAATAAGTGAGCACCCCTGATCTACAAGGTCTTCGCATGCTTCAAGGCATTCCTGTCCCTCAGGTATATTTGTCTTGAGAATAACCTGAGAATCTGTAAGAGAAAGAGCTTTCTGAGCTTCCTCAACAGCATTTATGAAGTTGAGGTCGTATGTAGAGTTTTTGTCGTGAAGGAAAATAAATCCTACCTTGAATGATTTGTCTCCGTCGCCTGCTTTGTCGCCTGTTTCAGCATCATCACCTGTAGTTTTAGAAGAACAGGAAGAAGCCATAACCGCAATAGATGCAATCATAGCAAGCGCAAGAACAATTGAAAATATTTTTTTCAGCATTTGTTTTATCCTCCGTTTTTTACAAAATTGCGATGTTCATACTGCATTTAAACAGCATTAAAATAAATTAACACCGAACAAATACAACAAAAGCTATGTCGGTATCGCGCATGAAGCTTAGCGAGTCACACTGACAGAAGATGCATTATCCGATGTAAGTACAAATAGCAGCAGAAAATCTAACCGCTATTCTAATAATACAACTTTTTCAAGCATTTGTCAACAAAAAGTAAACATCGAACTAATATTTTAAACAGTATACTACAGTTTGCTTTGGAAGCAAACGATTTGTTTGTATAAAATGACAATATAACTTAGGCAAGATGTCCCGCCATTAAGGCAATCGCCATTAAGGCGGCCGCCTTAATGGCGGCGAGTTACATTTCACCATTCAGTGGGAGATTGTATCTTCCACTGGAATGATTGCCACGCCATTTGACGGGGCAAGGCCCTTATTGAATTATCTGCAATTCAATTAAATTAACTTGAATTGGTTTACGTCAAATACGCCGAGTGTAGTAAGACGGAGAGACGGTATTACCGGAAGACTTGCAAAGGACAGTGTCATAAACGGATCTATATTTTTATTTACTCCGAGAGCATGTGCGGCGGAGCGTAGTCTATTTATCTGATCAGCTGTTTCCTCCGCCGGCAAAAACGTCATAAGTCCGCCGATAGGAAGGGCTAATTCAGATATTATTTTACCGTCCGCGACCACGACCATACCGCCGCGAAGCTCTTTTAATCTGTTTACGGCAACAGTCATATCTGAATCCGATACTCCTGCGACGATTATATTGTGAGAGTCGTGTGCAACGGTTGTTGCAACTGCGCCTCTCTTTAGTCCGTATCCGGAAAGCAATGCTGTTCCGATGTGACCGGTTGATTTAAAACGTTCGACAACGCTCAGCTTTATTATATCACGGCTTACATCAACACCGGGAGCTTTGCCTCCGTCTTTTGTGATTATCTGCCATGGGGTTAGCTGTATAACATGTTCGGGCGTTCGTTTCAGAGCGAAGCTTTCCTCGTTTACCGGGGCAAAATTGACTGTGTTTGTAATTCTGCCGGAAAGAGCGGAGTCGATGACAGGCGGCTTCCATTGACTTATACTTTCAGGGGTTATTAATTCTCCGTATTTAAATACTTTTTCTATTTTTACTTTTTCCAGGTCGCTTAAGAGCACAATGTCAGCCTTATAGCCTGGAGCGATAGCTCCTGTATCTTTTAGATTAAATCTCTGTGCGGCGCCGAATGATGCTGCGGTATATGCCGTTTCAGGCTTAATGCCAAAATGAATTGCGCGCCGTATAATATGGTCTATATGGCCTTCTTCGATTATATCCGAAGGATGTTTATCGTCACAGGCGAATACGCACCTTCCCGGGTATTTTTTCAATACCGGAATCAGTGCTTCGAGATTTTTGCAGGCGGTACCCTCTCGGATCATAATCCATTGGCCTAACCGGAGTTTTTCAAAAGCTTCTTCCGGAGTTGTACATTCGTGATCAGAGCTTATGCCGGCGGCGCAGTATGCCGATAGCTGAGAACCGGTAAGATTTGGGGCATGTCCGTCAATTTCTTTATGAAATCCCGCCGTCTCGGAAATTTTTGCGAGAACTTCTTCATCCGAGGAAAGCACACCCGGATAATTCATCATTTCTGCAAGTCCGAGCACGCGCTCATTTTTCATATATTTTTTTATGGCGGTATGTGTAAGTACTGCTCCTGTCTCATCAACATAGCTTGCCGGGACGCAGGAGGGGATCATAAAGAATATATCTACAGGTAAATTCTCTGTCGCCGCAAGCATATAATCAATTCCGTCTGTGCCGGCGACATTTGCAAGCTCGTGGGGATCTGTAATGACTGCCGCAGTACCGTGCAGAGCTGCGATTTTAGAAAATTCTGCGGGTGATATAAAAGTGCTTTCAAGGTGAATATGAGCGTCTATAAAGCCCGGAACAGCATATTTTCCGTCAGCGTCTGCAACAGCTTCTGCTTCTGCATTATCCGGTGCATGCGAATCCGCAATGTATCCGTCAATGATCAGTATATTCGAATTTTCAAATTCACCTGTAAATACGTTGAGAGCCAGGCAGTTTTTTATAAGGAGATCAGCTTTTTTTCGTCCTGCGGCGGTTTCTATACAATTTTTAATATTTTTTCTTTTCATGAATTATAATTATTCCTTTTAATCAAGAATTAAAAAATTATGTTTATGTAATTGGGGTTAAAAGCTATTTAATAAATTTCAGTGATTTGTTAAGGCAGGAAATTGTAAAAGATTTCTGAGCTATAGCCATTTCGCCGTCAAGCGTCCATACGGTTTTACTGTCTATTTCAAATTTTATATTGCTTGCCTGTGCGCGCACAAGCCCGTATTTTGGATCGTTCGGAGAGAGCAGACTCTTGGCGATTGTATCTGCATCCTTTAAATTGCGCGGATTTTTAATTAAAATAAGCTCAAATAAACCGTCCGACATGTCGACTCCGATTTTATCAATTTTAATCATTTTTGCAACGGTTGTCGAATTTGAAACAGAAGCGAAGATATAATCGTCTTCAAAAACTCTGTTTCCTGCGGTGATACGCATATGAATTGGTTTAATATTTCCCAAATGTGTGATTCCGTCCAGTACATAGGCCATGTATCCGATGGCATTTTTTGTCTTCTGCGGTGTTCTGTATGAAGCATCTGTAAATGCGCCCGTCGATGCAGTGTATGTGAAGAAGTTATCTCCTTTTTCATTTTCTCCGAATTTTCCAATATCAATATCGACAATTTGCGGATCAGCGATTCTCTTTACCGACTCTGCCGGGTTCAAAGAAAGACCGAAATTCTGTGCAAAATCATTTGTTGTCCCTGCGGGAATATAGCCTAAAAGCGGACGGCTTTCAGCTGAAATATTCTGCAGTCCGCAGACAACCTCGTGCAATGTTCCGTCTCCGCCGCAGCATACAAGGTATTCAAAGTTTGCCCCTTCCTCACGGGTAATTGAGATTGCATGTCCGGGTGACTGTGTAATTCTTATACTGACATCGAAATCAGCGGCGCATAATGTATTGCAGATTGCAAATAAATTATCTTTTCCTTTCATTACTCCGGCATGAGGATTCATAATCAGTAAAAGTGTTTTTTTCATTTTGAATCTGCTCCTTTTTACGACTTTTATAAATTATATAGAAAAGCTTTTGCTGCAATTTAATATAAATCTGCTGTTTTTTTATTTATTATAAAAACTATTTGTTAATTTCATGTGAATTGCAATAAAGCGTTTTGTAAAACAGGATAATAAACTGAAATAATTAAAAAAAAGTACATTTATAACTAAAAAAGAAGGTGTATATTTAAATTACCTATAAAATTTAACGTATCGGCGGCAGCAATAATCAGTATAGTCAGAAAGAGCATGATGTAAGAAAAAATCTTTCGGACCAAAATTTTGTATTCTGTCCTGGGAATAGGCCAAATTTTCAGCGCGGTCATATCAGTATAAACTTTGAATATGTGCGAAAGGTGAGGTCTCGTTTATGGAGAAAAAATTGAAAAAAGACTTTGTTTTGTTTGACGGGGTCTCAAAGATATATAAATCGGGTGAGAACATTATACGAGCCCTTGACGGTGCAAGCTTCGAGGTGGCTGAAGGAGAATTTTGTGTTGTTTTGGGACCGAGCGGTGCAGGTAAAACTACCCTATTGAATATTCTCGGAGGAATGGATTCTCTGGATGAGGGAAAGATTTATCTTGACGGGTCTGAGATTTCATCGTATAATCAGCGAAAGCTTACGGAATACCGGAGATATGATATTGGATTTGTATTTCAGTTTTACAATCTCGTACAGAATCTGACCGCGCTTGAAAATGTTGAGCTTGCTTCCGAGATATGCAAAAATCCTCTTGACGCGGCGCAGACATTGGGGACTGTAGGTTTGTCCGAGCGTATGTACAACTTTCCTGCGCAGCTTTCCGGAGGAGAACAGCAGCGGGTCTCAATTGCCCGTGCGCTTGCTAAAAATCCGAAGCTTCTTTTGTGCGACGAACCTACCGGCGCTCTTGATTATAATACCGGCAAGAGTATTCTTAAACTGTTGGAGCAGACATGCCATAAAATGAATAAAACTACAATTATTATTACTCATAATTCTGCAATTGCGGCGATGGCAGACAGGGTGATAAGAGTAAAGAACGGAAAAATTACTGAAGTTGCCGTCAATGCGGCGCCTGTATCCGCAGAGGAGATTGAGTGGTAATGGGCATACATAAAAACTATCGGAAGCTTATGCTGCGCAATCTTAAGGGGAGCCTTAACCGCTTTTTGTCAATTCTTGCTATAACTGCCCTCGGAGCAGGATTTCTTGCCGGAATTATATCTACAACGCCGGATATGAAAGATACTGTATCCGATTATTTTGAAGAGCTGCGCGTATATGATATTGATATCAAAGGCAGCGCCGGAATGACTGACGGAGATGTTGAGGCCATACGTACATACGGCGGCGTAGAAGACGCGATGGGAATTAAAACGGTTGACAGTTCTGTTACGGATGAAGACGGTAATTCCTATGTTGCAAGGATATATGAGACGGATATATCCGGTATTGTTTACGGCGAGGGAGGAAATTCGTCAATAGGAATGGTGGAGTTGTCTGAAGGACGACTGCCGTCTTCTGCGGGGGAATGTCTTATAGCGGACTGCAACTCATATGTATCAAATCATGGGATTGGAGATACTATAACGGCCAGCGATACCGGTGCTGACAGTTTGCTTGCGGTAAAAGAATTTACTGTTGTCGGAATCATGAAAAATCCGATTTCAATGTCAATAAAGGGCGAGCCGAGTACAGCGGGAACGGGAACTGTTTCGCTTTATATAATGGCCGGCGAGGGAACTATTGATACAGAGTTTTATACCGACATATATGTGCTTGCTGAAGGCGCGTATGACTTTGACATTTTTGGAGATGGGTACAAAGCTTTAATTGAGGATCTTACCTCGTCGCTTGAAGGACTTGCCGGTGTCCGTTCAGAATTGAGATATAATGAGCTTTACAATGACGCACGTTCGGAATTGGATAACGCCTGGGAGGAGTATAACAGTAATTATAATGACGCAAAATCCGAGCTTGACAAAAGCTTTTCAGATATGTTTGAATCTATGTACAGCCAGTATTTGCAGGTGTACGGAGCTATTCCTGATTACAGTGAGTCATCCGAATACAAAGAGGCGGTAGCGGAGCTTGATGACGGTTTTGCCGAAGCCCGGCAGGAGCTTGAAGAAGCAGAGGCCAAGCTGTCGGAGCTTGAGATGCCGCGCTGGTATTTCGGAGACAGATTTTCCAATACCGGTTACACCACCTTTTCAGGAGATGTTGAAAAGGTGGAGGCACTTTCTAAGGTATTTCCGGTTTTCTTCTATCTGGTTGCTGCGCTTGTGTCGCTTACGACTATGACCCGGCTGGTAGAGGAGAAGCGCGGCGAGATAGGAATTCTGCGTTCTCTTGGATATTCCGGGGCGGACGTCATGATATACTATATTTTATATGCCGCATTCGCCTCTTTGTCAGGCGGTATTTTGGGTGTTTCGATAGGCTTTAAAATTTTTCCGACAGTAATCGGCAATGCATACAGAATGATGTACAATATTCCGACTGTAAATGCGGTTTTCAGGCCTGTTTATGCGGTTGTTATTGTCGCTTTATCTGTTGCGATCGTCGTTTTAACCACGTTTTTTGCCTGCCGTGATACGCTTGCTGAGAAGCCGTCTGCGCTGATGCTTCCCAAGTCTCCGAAGGCTGGAAAACGGGTATGGCTTGAGCATATCGGAGTTGTCTGGAAACGAATGAAGTTTACGCAGAAGATCACTGTACGAAATCTGTTCAGATATAAAAAGCGGCTGTTTATGACTGTTGCCGGTGTTGCCGGGTGCTGTGCGCTTCTTGTAACAGGATTTGGAATTAAAGATTCGATAGGAGATATTGTTGACAAGCAGTATGGAGAAATATATCGCTATGATTTGTCGGTTACGCTTGACTCTGAAAATCCGGATGATGAATTCCGCTCGCTCATGAGTGATTCGGGGGTAATTGAAAAATGGGGATTTTTCAATATGGAGCCGGGAACGGTTAAGCTGAATAACGGGAAATCAGGAAGTGTGCGCATCGTTGTTCCTCAAAATGACTGCGATATTGACGATTTTATAAATTTAAGGGAGCGGAAAAGCGGCGAATCAATCCAGCTTATCGATGGAGTTGTTTTGACGGAAAAGCTGTGCGAAACTCTTGGAATTTCTGCAGGCGACACGGTTACATTGATCTCCGAGAACGGAGAGGAAGCGGATATCCGGGTAAGTGCAGTAACAGAAAACTATGTCAGTGCATATGCATATATAGATTCAGATATTTACAGAGAGCTTTTTGGCGAATACTCATGTAAAACAGTGCTCGCCGTTACCGGTGACATAAGTTCCGAGAAAAAAGACGCTTTTTCATCGGATTTGCTTGAAAATTCATCGGTATCATATCTGACTTTTTCTGATTATGTCAGGGATAACTTCTCAAATTCGGTCAAAAGTATTGATTATATCGTTGTAGTATTGATAATCGCGTCGGGTGCGCTTGCGGTAATAGTTCTTTATAACCTGATAAGTGTGAATATCTGCGAAAGGCGCAAAGAGCTTGCAACAATCAAGGTGCTTGGTTTTTATAATCATGAAACAGCTCTGTATATTTACCGTGAAATTATGATTTTGTGTATTCTCGGTACATTTGCCGGTTTTATAGCGGGAATGTTTCTCCACTCCTTTGTAATACATACCGTAGAGGTAAATGATTTAATGTTCGGGAGAACGGTGAAACCGTTAAGTTATCTTGTATCCGGTATCATGACTCTTGGATTTTCTGCGGTTGTCGATTTGATCATGCTCCCGAAATTAAAGAAGATAGATATGGTTGAATCGATGAAAGCAAATGATTAATTCTTATAAATATATATTATGTTAAAATTCGACTATACTAAAAATGGTGCGGCTGAATCAATAGCCGCACCATTATTTTTTGCATAGAAAGCAATTGCCGGGAAAAGATATTTTGATTATCCCTAAAGCATTTTGTGCTGTATCATATTAATTTAATAAAATACTCTATAATCTTTATGCTGTTGTTTCTTCTGAATTTTCTGTGCTGGTTTCATTTACTCTAACATTAATTTCATGTGCCATAAGGTCGTCGGCCTTTGTTATGGTTATGGAGAGATTTTTATAATTGAAAGAGTGTCCCTGTTCGGGAATATCTCCGATAATCTCGGTAAGCCATCCGTTTACTGTTGTTGCGTCAGTCTCTTCTTCGGGTTCAATTGAAAAGAAATCAAAGAAATTTTCTATAAAAGTAGAACAGCGTACAAGATAAGTATTATCGTCGAGCTTTATAATATCTTCAATAGCTTCATCACACTCATCCCATATTTCTCCCACGATTTCTTCTAAAATATCTTCCATTGTAACAATACCGGCAGTTTCGCCGTATTCGTTTACAACGATAACGATATGATTATGTTCCTTCTGCATGTCCTTGAACAGAGAATCAAGGTGTGCTGTTTCCGGAACAAAGGTAGCCGGGAACATGGCCTGCTCAATATTAAAGTCGGCACGCGAATGTTTTAACAAAAAGTCACGAGCATATAAAATTCCCGTGATATTATCCGTTGTTTCCGAATATACAGGAATTCTGGAATATCCCTCTTTTTCGATTATTTTTAAAATTTCCTCTTTTTCTGTGTCCTGTGAAACAAGGACAATTGATCTACGAGGAGTCATAACATCCTCTGCGGTCATACTGTCAAGCTTGAACACATTTTTTATGTATTCAATATCGTTTTCATTGATAGAACCGTCTCCGGCGCCTGCATCGAGCATCAAAACAATATCTTCTTCTGATACCGGCTCTTCTTTGTCGTGAGGATCAATTCCGAAAAGGCGGAGCACTCCGTTGGTCGATACGGTTAGAAGCCAAATAATCGGTTTAAGGACAGATGCAAGAGCTGATATTATTCCGCACACGGCTTCAGCAAGCTTTTCCTTATGCTTCATTGCTATACGCTTAGGAACAAGTTCTCCAAGCACAAGTGTGAAAAATGACAAAATAATTGTTATAATTATAACAGCGACAGTATTGATGAGTCCTGCATGGATCTCCGAAATACTAAATGTTTTAATGATAAATCCTGACAGACGTTCAGCAAAATTATCAGCTGCAAATGCTGAACCTAAAAATCCGGCAAGTGTGATTCCGATTTGTATGGTTGAAAGAAACCTTGTAGGTTCTTCAATCATTTTTAGCATCTTTACAGCTTTTTTATCACCGTCATCCGCCCGGGCTTTTATCCTTTTTTCATTTAAGGATATGACCGCAATTTCTGTTGCGGCAAAAAAAGCATTGAGCAGAATCAAAATGATCTGTAACAGCAGTTGTTGAAATATATCGGACATAGATAAATAGACCTCCAAAATATAATAAATGTGTTAAAGGGTTTGGGAGAATAAATACTCAGTTTAAATCGACATCGACAAGATATAAGCTAATCCAAACACATTTACCGTATCTTAAAGGCGCTCGAACAGTGATATACCTGCAACTTCGGGGAAGCGGATCCACAAAACCATCTCCTTTTTGAAAATAGATATAATATTATATAACACATTAGTATGCTATGTCAAGTATTTTAAGTAAAATATATAGTGTGATAAGCGTTATAAAATATTAAAGATGAAAATCCGAGTTTACCGTAAACTTTATATTTCGGTTTAATTTTATATTGCGTGCTTTGAAAAATTAAATTATAGTACAGGGCGTTGACAAGAGAAGTCATAATATGATATAATCAGTCGATACAAAAAGGCACATACGAGAATAACCGATGATAATTATACGACTCGTGTCTTTTAAAGCATTTTGGGATTGATTAAGATGAAAAAATATGACTATCTTGTAGTTGGCTCCGGTTTATATGGGGCTGTCTTTGCCGAGAGGGCGGTAAAGTCCGGTAAAAGGGTATTAGTTATAGACAAACGTCCATACGCAGGGGGAAATATCCGTACTGACGAAGTAGAGAATATACATGTTCATAAGTATGGCGCTCACATCTTTCACACCAACAACAAACATGTGTGGGATTATATAACGGGTTTTGCAGAATTTAACCGGTTCACTAACTCGCCGGTTGCCAATTACTGCGGTGAGCTATATTCTCTTCCGTTTAATATGTACACGTTTAATAAGCTTTGGGGGGTGGTTACGCCTCTGGAGGCAGAAAGAAAGATTGCAGAGCAGAGAAAATCAGCCGGTGTTACCGAGCCGAAAAATCTTGAAGAACAGGCGATAAGCCTTGTCGGAACTGACATTTATGAAAAGCTTATTAAAGGCTATACAGAAAAACAATGGGGCCGGTCATGCAGAGAATTGCCGGCATTTATCATCAGGCGGCTTCCTGTCCGGTTTACATTTGACAACAATTACTTTAATGCCCGTTATCAGGGAATTCCAATAGGCGGTTACAGCAAAATGATTGAAAAGCTGCTTGAAGGAAGTGATGTCAGATTAAATACCGATTATCTTTTAAATAAAAAAGAACTCGATGTAATGGCTGACCGTATAATTTATACGGGACCGATAGACGAATATTTTTCATATAAGCTTGGATATCTTGAATATCGGTCTGTCAGGTTTGAAACGGAAATACTGAATACCGATAATTTTCAGGGCAATGCTGTAGTCAACTATACTGACAGTGAAACTCCGTGGACCCGAATTATTGAGCATAAGTGGTTTGATCCTTCTGACCAGCCCAAAACAGTTATAAGCCGTGAATACAGTTTTGAATGGCATCCGGGTGATGAACCTTATTATCCGGTAAATGATGAAAAAAACAGCATGCTTTACAGAAAATATAGACAGCTTGCAGGGGAAGAAAGTAATATAATTTTTGGCGGAAGGCTTGGGGAATACAGATATTATGATATGGATGAGGTAATAGCCTCCGCGCTTGTGACTGCCAAAGCTGAACTATAGTAAAATAAATCTTGGAATAATAGTAAACGACAATATATGAAGTGTAAGCGGCGGCGTCTTACGGCACAGATGTCAGGAAGGGCATGGAATGAACTAATATGAATGAGACAAATTTTGACTTTAAAAGCGCAAACGAGAGAAGACGCAAACGCAGATTAATTTCTGTAATAGGTCTTGTCCTCTCGGTTATTTTTCTTGTATTTGCCGTAATATTTGTATATTTAGCGATCAGAACAGAATTTTTGGCGGAAATATTTGTTATTATAATAATAGCTCTGCTTATGATTCTTTTCGGACTTGAAGTTTTTCTTACCTGTAACAGCAGGAAAAAGGGACGCTGTATTGCCGGAATAATAATTTCTTCTGTATTGAGCCTGTGTCTTGGATGGGCAAGCTTCATGATCGTGCAGACATATGGTGCGCTGAATATTATAACTAATCCTATAAGTCAGGTTACTCATATCGGAGTCTTTGTGCTCAGCGATGACGAGGCGGCTGGGATTGCGGACGCCGCAGACTATACTTTCGGCATTCTTAAGGAAATGGACAGGGAAAATACGGATTCAGCTGTAGAAAAAATAAACTCTGAGCTTAACAAAAGTATAAAAACTCATGAATATACCGGAACAATCGATATGGTGAATTCTCTTTTCGACGGAAATTCCGGAGCAATTATTCTTAATACAGGATATCTTAGCCTCATTAAAGAGACGGAAGGATATGAAGATATTGAATCGAAGATACGTGAAATAAAGACGGTTGAAATCAAGGAGAAAAAAGATAATAAGGGCTCATCGGAAGATGACGCTGAAGAAGAGGTAAAGGAGGTCATTACTGTCCTTATCAGCGGAATTGACAGTCGAGTAGGGCTTGTTGAGAAAAGCCGTACAGACGTAAATATAATCGCCACGATCAATACAAAGACGAAACAGGTGCTTCTTGTTTCTACTCCGCGTGATTACTTCGTTCCGCTTTCGATATCTAACGGGGCAAGAGATAAGCTTACTCACGCCGGAATTTATGGAATAAATGTCTGTATGGACACGCTTGGAATGCTATACGATATAGATATTGATTATTACTTTAGAGTAAATTTCTCAGGCTTTGAAAAAATCATTGACAACATTGGAGGAATTACAGTTTATTCTGATTACGATTTTTATTCCTA
>CABPZV010000012.1 GCA_902462015.1 uncultured Eubacteriales bacterium
GAGGGGTATTTCGCCCCTGCGTGGAGCCTGTATCACAAGCTTGCCGGTAGATACCGCCGCTATGATACAGGGAAAATTGCACCGCAATTTTCATTAGCTGTCCCGTCAGCACTTGCCGCCGAAACAGCCGCAACCGACAAGTCGGTTGCAAAATGAGAACGCACCTTTACAACCGATTGAACCCAATCGGCAGAAGTGACGTTATTAACTTTACGCACACCATATGTCACAGTCCCGATTGCCACGGATAGAAAGGAGAAATTTTATCTATGGCAAAAGGTTCTGTAAGAAAGGCAAAAAGTGGTACTATCGCTTCTATATCGAAGATGAAAGCGGCAATCTTGTACAGCGTGAGTTCGTGCGAACAGAAAGCAAATCCGAAACAGAAGCTCTGCTCCGCAAGGCGATGGAGGACTATGAGGAAAAGAAGTTTGTTGCAAAGTCCGAAAACGCTACGGTGGGAATGCTGCTGGATATGTGTGAGGAGGAAGAACTAAAGCCCGGCAGTCTCAGCAATGGTACAGTGATGGCGTATCAAGGTACAGTAAACCGTATCAAGCAGCACCCGATCAGCAACCGAAAGCTGAAAACCGTTACCGCCGACCATTTACAAGCGTATATGGATTTTCTCAGCTTCGGAGGAACAAATCCTGATGGCACAGCGGCAAAGGCACTCAGCAAAGGGTATCTGCGTTTGTTCTCAGCAGTCCTGCAAGGGGCATTCCGCTTTGCGATGTTCCCCAAACGACTGATTACTTTCAACCCTATGCAGTATGTGGTATGTCAAAGCAAAAAGGAAAGCTACGCCCTGTTTTCAAACGAGGACGGGGAAGCAGCTTCTACGCCTACCCTCAGCCATGAGCAGTATTTGAAGCTGGAGGGATTTCTGAAAAAGAAAGACAATCACGCTTTACTGCCCATTCAGATAGCTTACTACACGGGGCTTCGTATTGGCGAGGCTTGTGGTTTGACTTGGTAGGACATCAATCTTGACAAGCAGTACCTTACGGTGCGCCGAAGTATGCGCTACAATGGGGCAAGGCACAAAACCGAGATAGGAGCGACCAAGCGGAAGAAAGTCCGTACCATGGACTCCTGCGACACATTGGAGGCAATTCTCAGAGCGGCGAAAACCGAAAAGCCCAAAAACCGCTTCCAGTATGGCGAGCTTTACCACCTCAAATACTACACCGAGGTTAAGGAAAAAGACCGCACTTACTACGAGGTTTACAGTCTGACAAGGACAGAAGAAATCCCAACGGGTTACAAGGAAATATTCTTTGTCTGCCTCAGACCTGACGGGGCGTATGAATTACCAAGTACGGTGGGGATTATGTGCAGGACGGCGAGCAAAAAGGTTGAGGGTTTGGAGGGGTTTCATTTCCATCAGCTTCGCCACACATTCACGAGCAACCTCCTCTCAAATGGAGCAGCGCCGAAGGATGTGCAGGAACTTCTCGGACATGCTGATGTTAGTACCACAGTCAATATCAAATATCGTCACATATATAAAAATAAGTGCAAAGTAGCCTGATTTAAATTAAACAACCGATCTATGGTTCAATCATGGATCGGTTGTTTTTTAGTTTAGAATAAAGATACTCTATTCTATTTGCTTGCTCTACGAAAATGTTTGTATTACTTCAAATATCTATCTAATATAGCTTTTTTCTGTAATTCGGCATCTTCGATTGCGCTTTTTAAAGTTTGTACCTCATTTTCTATGGCTTCTATTTTTGCAACAATATCCTTCTGAATGGTTATTGGGGGAAGAGGAAGCTTAATTCCGTTAATCGTTGGTAGTGAAAGTTCAATTTGACCACTTTGACCATTTGCCATTGCTTCAATACTTTTGAATCCAATATTCGCTAGTGCATATAGTGCATATTTTGGCAAAATTTTAGACTGATCGAAGCGAACAATGGTTATATGACTATCAACTACAAAGTCACCATCCAAATCAAATAAGGTAACCCTACCGGCAGTACCTACTCCAGTAGAATTTATAAGAATATCGCCTTTTTGCAAATTCCTTTCATCCGAAACAAAACCATCCGAAACATAATAGCGTTTAGAAAAGTCAAATTCATTATATCCTCTAGCCTGTCCCGACTTAATTATCTGCACATTAGAAACACCATATTGGGCTGATTTGCCTCGTTGGACTAATAGTGCAAGACTTTCAATGCGTTGTGTTTCGTAAGAAAACCAAGCTTCATTATTTATTGAGGAATTGTACTGTTCAATTTTAGCGGCATTGGCAATTTCATTATTTTCAATTATGCTGATCTCATTGACAATACTATCCTGTGTTGATTTGGGAGGCGTAGGTATTTTTATGCTTTTATATTCTGGCATTTTTAAATTAAGAAGCCTAACTCCATTTTGTATCGGGATTGTTCCTCCTAATTTATAAAACTCATTAAGCATAAGCCAAAGGAATTTGGAATTAAATTCATTGCTCTTTACTCTTAGCCGTGTGCAGAAATTCGAGTATGAATAAACTTCGTTATTGTTTAATTCAAATAACACTACTCGTCCCACGGGTTGTGAAGGACTTCCACCAGATTTCTCCAATAAGATATCACCACATTCAAGCATTCGACTTGATAAACAGCTCCGTTCTACATCAATTTCTGCAATATCATCATATGATATTTTCCCGTTATTCATTTTGAAATTTGTATTTCTTAATACCTTTGTTCTTGTTAGTTCTCCTTTTTCTCCTTTCCATAAACCATCTTGAAAATCTACAATTGACTCCAAAGTAACGGAAGGATATTTGCTATCTAGAACTACCTTTTTGGTTGCGAGTATATTTAGTGTCTTTTCAAAAGTAGCACTACCATACTTCATCAAGGCAGTTAAGTCTAAAGTAGTAATAGACTGAGCTAACGTTTCAGATATAACAGGAAACTCGTTGTTAAAAGCACTATATACATAATAATTTGCTTTATCTGGGTTGAATTGGTCTTCGTCGTCATAGAGTTTTGTTCCTGTTGGCAACATTTTCAAACCTTCATGTCCTCTTGAATTTGAAAATTCGTAACCTAAGAAACTTTTTTCATCTTGCTTATCACCTACTTTTGTAATAACCGTTTTTTGACCATATGCCAACAAGAAAAATGTAAGCTTATCCTTTTCAATTTCGAAAACTTTCTCATAAAACAGTTTTTCTAAGTCGGCCTTTTGTTGCTCCTCGGATTTATTTTTAAAAAGTTTACTCTCTTTAAGCTTGACGACTTCATTTAGCTTTTCAAACCAATTATAGTAGGTTATATACAGTTCTTGCTTAGTGAATGCAAGTGAAGGTTTCTTATTTATGAAACTTATATAATCCTCTATAGTGATTCCATCATATACATGCTGTACATACTTGCTAAATGCCTTTTCAATGCTTAATACAGCAACTTCCTTTGGATTATCAAAAAATCTTTTTACAGCAACTTGAATTTGTTTTAAGTCTGTGTTTGCTCGTCGTTTTAAAAACAACGCAACTGTGTTAGTGTTTGTTGCCATAAAGGTATTTGAACCAAATTCGGTAATTGCTACGATGTTAAAATACTTGAGCACCACCTCTCTTGCACATGTATATATTCCAGAATTTCTTAATATGGAGCTTGGCAGAATAATTCCGGCATATCCCCCGGGTCTCAACAACTGCTTCATGCGTTCGATAAATAAACACTCGATTTCAGAACTTTTTTCTGTGAATTTATCGAACAATTCGAAAGATTCCATGCCATATTTTATGGTAGACTTAAAAGCATTTACTGAATACGGCGGATTTGCTATTAAAACATCAAATTGTGCATTGTCTTTGCTATCTTCTGAAGAAGTATGTTTTAGTTTTCCTTTATATTCTTTAGATTTTTCAAAACTGTCAAGCCCGTTCGCACGAATAATATTCGCATCTCCATCGCCATTCAGGAATGAACTAACCTTGGCAGACTTGACAAGACGATAATCTGCATCAATTCCATATACATATTCTCCTGCCCATGCGAACTTATCATATTCTTTCCAGATACCTAATTTCTTTTTTGCAGATGGCTTTGCCTTTTGAATATCAAGCTCATTTTCGATGATCGACTGAACTTTGTCCATGTACTCTGTCAAAAAGTGACCAGTACCACATGCAAAATCAATTACTGTTGGTAAAATATTAGGATCGTTCGACTTTAGTTTCTGTTCAATGAAATCTCTGATAGGCAACGATGATACAATTTATCGTGTTATAGGAACAGGCGTAAAGTATTGTCCGACTTCCTGCTTAATACTAGTATTAAGCAATAACTCAAAGAAGTCACCGAGAAATTGCTGCTTATGTCCATATCTAAACTGATATGGTTGCAAAAGCTCAACAACTTCTCTAACTATTCTGGCGTTCAATTTAAATGAAGTGTCATCATAAACTTCAATAAATGCAAATTCAGGATTCTTATTAAGGCGGAGCTTAATAAACATTTCCTTAATTACTTTTTGTGCTTGACTATCATTGATATTGATAAGGGTGTTTGAAATTTCTTTTTCGGAAAAATCTGTTACATCAATATCTAAAAATCGATGCATTCCTTTTTTGTACAAGTCATTTAATCTGATCTGCAAGCTTTCATAAGTATCATCTTCCAACCATTGGAATTCGACTTGTTCGTTGTCATTTTTATCTTCATCAATAATCTTACAGATGAACAGGTTCAAAATCTTGTTAAAAGCGTTCGGCTTATCTGAAACGACATTATGCCTAAGTATTTCAGCAAATTGATTGAAAATACGACCACTTTCATCTTTTGTCAACGGTTGCAGCCTTCCGCGAACAAGTGCTTTAACTTCAACATTATATGCAGTTGCCCATTCCTCAAAAATTCCGTTGTCTTTAAAGTTTTTAGTCCAATGATCGTGTACCTCTTTTACATTAGCTAGCTCAGACCAATCAGGTTCAATAGGAATAATAGAGTTTTTATATTCAACTTTGTTATTGTTAAGCTCCGATGTATAGAGACAAAGAAATTTTGCAGCTCTGTCATTCACAAAATATGAAAATAATTGTGCTCCATCACGAAGCATTTTTTTGTATTCTTTTTCGTATTCTGTGCCCCAAGTTTTACATTCAATCATCAAGAATGTTTTGCCATCCAGGTCAGCCACAACAATATCCAGTTTACCCTTTAGATTTCTTCCTAAAGGATATTTCTTTTCCAATGTTATAGCACTAGGCGCATAGCCTTTCTCTAAGAGACGATTTACACACTCTAAAACAACAAAATTTTCCGAGTGATCAAAGTTGCTAGTAGTTGCATCGCCAATTTTTATGCCCATCTCTTCTTGGATACTTTCGGACCTATAAATGATCTGCTGAGTATTGAAATCAACTCTGATTATATAATCAGAATGACTACTATATTTTTTGATATATACGCCGTCTTTTCCATTCTCAGGGCAAAAATTCAAACAGGAAAGCAGTTTTTTAATTTCTGTATTCGAAATTTTCATTTGACTTGTCCTCCCATTTTCATATCCGAAAGGTGGATATTCGCTTTATCTGTTAACTGATATTTACCTCGAGAATTTTTCAATACAAGATATCCTTCTGATTTCAGCTCTGCAATAATTGAATTCACCTTGACTTTACTTATACCCAAGATATCAGAGATATCCTGTTGAGATAGTTTTACAACAAGTTCACCTTTCATAGCGATTTGTCTATCTGCCATGCAGGATAACACCTTATATTTATCGTTAGCAAAATATTCAAGACTCACGATGTACCCCTCCAACTGTTATGGTATAAAAATTATACCATAACAGTTCGACTTCGTCAAGAAAGTAGAAGTATTTTTCTTGCTTTTTTTAGCTTCACTATCTATATTGCAGGCGTATTCTTTAAGTTAATAAGGAGGAATTGAAATGTTCGCAAAAGCAATGTAGAAGATTGTTGAGCAAAAGAGCATTCGGATCACAAGGCTGTGTGTGACCGAAAGAGGGTAAATATGATGATGGCAGCAATGTGTACGTTATATTTACAAACAGCCAACCATCAGCGGTAGACGGCTTGAAAGATGTTTTATGACTAATACCGCAAAGGCTTCCGTACAGCACATAAGTACGGCAATGTTTCGGGGATTTACGTTGTAATAACAAATCTCTACCGAACGCCTTAGTTTAGGGGGCGGTAGATTTATGATCTGCACTCGGTATGCGCAGCCGCTTGTCGGCACTCTGTTCTGCAGAGTTGCGCTGGGGCAGTCTTCTCTAATGGGAAGATGAGTCCATAGTCCTAACCTCTTTTACAACTGAATAGTAGCTCTCTGCGATACAGGGAATGACCTTCTTTTCGGAATGATGATTTTTATATGATTTACGCTTCGGAATGATACCCTCGTTTCGATATGATAATGATTATCTTTCCGATATGATATATGACCATCATTTCGGTGCCGTTTCTATCGGGCGCAAGCAAGATAGAAACGGCACCGGAGACAGGGTCGTAGGTGCCGTGCGGCAAGGCATTCCGGGACTACAAGAAACGAAAACGGGAGAAACGGCAGGTAAAGTCGCTGAAACTGCCAATGGGTGAGCTATGCCTTGCCGCGTTATGATGCGCCCTTTCAAATGATAAATGCCCTACCTTCCGGATATGATAAATGATACTATATTCCGGAATGATATTTCGATATGATATACTTTTCGGAAGTCCCCCAAGATTTATAATAGATTTGTATTTGCACGCCTGCGGCGTGGTTCCGGCTGTTTGATGTTCAAAGTATAATCCTTTATATGACACCAATTAAACATCAAACAGTCGGCTGAAAAAGATTCCCATTAAAGATTTATGTTAGTTCTCTAACCATCACTTTGATATGATTTATGACCGTCCTTTCGATATGACGGCGCAATTTTTGAAATTGGGACAGTTGATCCCATTAACGCATAAGAAGTGGGAAGGATGCTCCCACGTTCCAATATGATGTATGACTTCGTTTCGGAAGTATATGATTGTCTTTTCGGAATGACGGCGAAAATATGATCGTCATTTTTGTAGGCGGCGGCAGAAGATTTTTCTTCTGTCGCCGCCAAATTTTTTGCCCTGTGAAAAATTATATAAATTTCCCCTCGCTTTTTTCTTGCCAAATGAAAGCCGGCTTTTTATAGTCTCTCCACCGTTAAGGTTAAGACCTGCAAAACCGATTTTCTTGAAAAACAAAGGATTATATCTCATAGTTGCTCTGCCTTAATCATAACGGCAAAAAAACACAAAGGAGTGATGCCAATGAGCGAAAACACAAAACAGAATGACATTGTAACTGAAATTCTGGATGCTGCATTTGCCAAAGACTGGGATGATTTTTCCCCGGAGGAATACAAGCATCAGTTAGCGGAATCGCAAGCCGAGGTCAAAAAGCTAACCCCCGAGCAGGAAGCCAAAAAGATGAATAAGCGTATGAATCTTCGAGTGCAGGCTACCGCACTCTACAGAAAGGATCGGCATGGAAGTAAGGCAACACGCAAACGGTATTTTCAAGCCTTTTGCTACGCCTGCGACTACCTTGCAGACACCTGTAATCTGCAAAAGGTCTTCAACATTACGCCGATGCATTTTCGGAAGGTTACGGAATATTGGAAGTCATACAAAGCACCGAGCACGGTTTACACCGAGCTTTCGGGCTTCCGTCATTACTGCAAGCTCGCAGGCTGTAAGCACCCTATGCCCCAAAACAAGGAGCTTAAATTAACGAAGCGTGAACCCCAGAAGTACAACCGTGGATGGCTGCTCACCGAGTATCAAAAGGCAAGAGAGATTGCCGAGCTTATGGGTAGATTTGATGTGCGTGACGGCTTGGATCTTGGATGGCACTTGGGACTTCGTATCATCGAAGCCTGTCAGCTCAAGGTTAAAGACGTGAAAACAGCACTTGGATGGGGTGGCCCCGACATTAAGGGCAAGGGCGGTCAGGTGCGTTTCGTAAAGATTGAGACCGAGGAACAGATGGAATTGCTGAAGCGTCTGTACCGTGAAGCGAAAGCAAAGGGACTGACGGACAATGACTTTATTATCAGCAAGACAATCAGATACGGTCCTCGTATGGAGAAGAAGTCTATTGAAAATTGGATCGGTAATCACCGTCATAAGTTTACCGATCCAGACCGTCAGAAAAAGGTCAATCCCGGCAAAAAGCCCCGTATTGATAAACTCGTATTTCACGGACTTCGCCACAGCTACAATCAGAACCGTGAAAAGTGGTTGGAGGGCGATCCGAGAAAACGTCAGAAGCTCAGCGAAGGCTTGGGACACCACCGTTTGGCGGTAACGAACATTTATACCGAGTAATTTGACTGTGAGGGGCATTTGCCCCTCGTACATAGGTTTGTTTATAAATTACGGAGGAATTCATTCAAATTCAAAGGAAAGGAGTTATTGGCGTATTGGGTAAAAAACCAACGCTGGAGGAGATGAAGAAGAAATATGAAATGATGCCCACCGAAAGCAGAATAACGGAAATTGACGGTGTTTCCTATACCGTTGTCAGCCATTATACAGGCAGTAAGGATATTGACGATGTTATTCGCACGCTTGCCGAAAAGCAAGCCTATGAAGCTATAGAGCAGAAAAAGACGGTTTGAAGTCTAAAGCAGTTTGATTTTGTACAAAAGCCATGATATACTGTAGGCGCATATAAATCAGGCTGCTTTGACGGATAGGAGGAAAGAATGAAGTCAAAGCTACTGCAAAATACAAAAGCAGGTATTTATCTCAGACTCTCAAACGATGATGAGCGTGCCGGTGAATCTTTGTCAATCGAAAACCAGAGAAGAATTCTTGAAAAGTACGTAGCCGAGCAAGGATTTGAGCTTGTGGACACGTACATTGATGACGGCGTTTCGGGAACCCATTTTAACCGTCCCGGCATACAGCGTTTGCTTGAAGATGCCAAAATGGGCAGGGTCAATGTCATTATCGTAAAGGATCTCAGCCGTTTCGGTAGAAACTACATTGAAGTAGGACAATATACGGATTATATCTTCCCAATGTACAATATCCGCTTTGTTGCCCTTGGCGACAATGTGGATACCGCAAACAGCGAAAGCTCCGGTATGGATATGATGCCGATTATGAATGTGTTTAACGAATGGCACGCAGCCAATACCAGTAAAAAGATTCGTGCGGTCATTGAGTCCAACGCAAAAGCGGGAAAGTACAGAACATGTTATGCTCCCTACGGCTATGTTAAAGGTACAGACGAAAAGAAGCTGCCTGTCCGTGACGAGCCTGCGGCAAGTAATGTGCTCCGTATGTTCCAGATGCGTTCCGAAGGCATTAGCCCCAACAAGATTGCGGAAACCTTTAATGACGAGCACATCCCGATCCCATCCGATTACAAGGAACAGAAATTCGGTATTCCGAACACTCGGCGTTCCCATCATCTTTGGTCGTGCAGTACGGTAAAGCAGATTATTACCAATCCCATTTACCTTGGAAACCTTGTACAGATGCGTACAACGACCGTTTCCTACAAGAACAAGAAAATGGTCAAGCGTGATCCCGAGGATATGGTGACGGTCTACAATACCCACGAAGCCATTGTTTCGCAGGAACTTTGGGATAAATGCCGTGAAATGGAAGCATCGGTCAGTCAGGGCAAGAAAACGAAAAGAGGGACTACACTTCCGCTTTCCGGTCTTGTATTCTGTTGTGACTGCGGCTCCAAGATGCACGCCGGTTGGAATAACACGAGGCATTCAAGAAAAGGTCCGAGAATCCATTACCGTGAAAACTTCAAGTGCGGAAGTTATGCCAAGTTTGGAGAACGTGCCTGTTCCAGTCATTACATCAAGATGGACACTTTGAACAAGATCGTTTTGGAGGACATTCGCTCCAAGATGACTCTTGTACAGACGGATGAAGCAAAAGCCAGAACAGAGTTTTTGAAGCACTGCGAGCAGATTACGGCAACGGAAACCGCACAGGACAGGAAACGTGCCAATCAGATAAACCGCCGTTTAGGAGAGCTTGAAAAGCTCATAACGGCGGCTTATGAGGACAAGGTCGCAGGCAAGATCCCCGAGGATATTTGCGTTAATCTTCTCAATCGGTATGTTGAAGAAAAGAACAAGCTGAAATCCGAGCTTTCCGATATCGAGAAAAGGCAGGCAGAAGCCAACAAGGACAAAGCCGATGTTGACGAGTTTATCCGCAGACTGAAAGCCTATATGAAAGTGCCTGAACTCACCCGTGAGATGTGTATAGAGCTGATTGAGTTTGTAACGGTGGATAAGTGCCCCGGTAAGTACAGCAAAGCACCAAGGGAAATTCACATCTATTACAAGCTCATCGACAAGCAACCGATACCCGAAAAGAAATACACCAACAACCCAACTTGTGAGGATTGTTGATATCCACTACAATGAACATCTACGCTCACGCTACAAGGGAAGCGAAGCGTACCTCCGCAAGACTGCTGGATAAAGTAGTCGGCGGAGAATGAAACTTGCCCTTGCTTCAGCCCGTAAGGGCAAAAACAAGGGCAAATACATAAGAATTGAGCATGAAACAGGCGGAAAGCCTTGAAAAATCAATGTTTTTTGAGGATTAAATAGATAAATAAGAATTTTGAAAGCTTAAAATTCAGATTGAAAGGCGGAGAGCGACAACCGGGAGCAAACACAAAAACGCACCTGCATCAAGTAAAACGGGTAGTTTATCAAAATGGTATCACTTCTGATTTTATCACGAGTTTTGCCGCCGCAAGCAGGGCACAATATCCGTTCTTTAGCTATCATACTTTAAATACTAAATATCTCCTTCTTTAAATCCCGGGAGGTGGGGGGAATAAGCCTCTGGCTCTCGTTTTTCAGTCGAAGTACATTACATCTTCACTCTTATCGGTTTTATTCCTTATGCCTTTCGTTGTGCAAGAATCCAATTCAAAATGTTTTCATCATCGAAAAGGATATTACCGCCGCTGTGGTAGTTATAAATGCCACGACTGTTAAAGTAGTCGTTATCAGGGATTTCTACAACCAGCAGTTCGCCGATTTGTTCATCTGTATATCCTTTTTCACGATAAGCCGCTTGCAGACTGCTATAAGTGGATCGTGCTTTTTCAGAGCCGTAATACTCATCATTTTCAGCCATAAAGATATATACGGCTACATCATTTTGTACTATTGGCTCATAAGCACCGTCCCATTGCGAAGCTCCGTGCAGATACGCTGCATACAAATCAGGGCGCATTGATACCGCCTGCGACATTGTTTCGCCGCCAGCAGAATATCCAGCAGCGTAAACCCTTTTAGAATCGACCGGAAAATTCTCAATAAAGTATTCCGTCAGTTCAATCGCTTGTCTTGCAGATGTTTCATGCCAGTCGGTAAATTGAGCAGAAACTACAATCATATCTTCTGGAAGTTCCACCCATACCTGAAAGCCGCTCCATTTCAAATTACTGCCCGAAGAATCCTCGCCAAACCACATCATATCGTACCCCGGCATAGTCATTATCAAGGGATAGGTCTTGCCTTCTTCGTAATCCTCCGGCAGGTAATAACTATAATGGATTTCACCATCACTACCATTCAAAATTTGTTCAGCGATAATACCCGTCTTTTTGGGTATGTTTTCTGTTTCGCTCCGTATTTCCGATTTATCAGTAGCAGTTTCGGACACCTTATCACTTTCGGAACCATCTAACGGCCGATTTGCCAAGCAAGCGGTAATCAAAAGTGAAATAATCATTATGGCAGATAGCACTACTCCCTTTTTCACTTATTCCACCTCGCTTAGAAAGATAACTGTTAATGCAGTTTTGTCAGCATTTCCACGACTGCCGGATCATAGTGGGAGAAAAACAGGCTTTCTTTTTCGTCCAATTCCCGGATAGCATTCATATCGCTTTCGTCCAGAACAAAATCAAAGACATTGAGATTTTCCGCCATACGCTCTTTGTGCGTGGATTTTGGAATGACCACAACATCACTCTGCAAAAGAAAACGGAGAGCAACCTGTGCGGCGCTTTTTCCATGTTTCTTGCCGATTTCATTCAGTACGGGATTGGTAAAGAAATCCTTTCTGCCCTCGGCAAACGGACCCCAAGATTCGTGCTGTACGCCGTATTTCTCCATATATTCGTGGGCTGATTTCTGCTGTTGGAAAATATGCGTCTCCACCTGATTGATCGCAGGCTTAACCTCTACGAAACTGCACAAGTCAACTAATCTATCGGGATAAAAATTGGAAACGCCGATTGCCCGAATCCAGCCTTCTTTATAGGCTTCTTCCATTGCCCGGTAAGTGCCGTAGTAATCATTAAAGGGTTGATGAATCAGAACAAGGTCGATATACTCGGTTTGCAGTTTGCGTAAAGATTCTTTCAGCGATTCCTTTGCTTTTTCATAACCGCCGTTTGTAATCCAAACCTTTGTGGTAATAAAGAGTTCGTCACGGGGTACGCCGCATTTGCTGATAGCATTTCCGACCGCTTCTTCGTTGCCGTATGCCTGCGCCGTGTCAATTGAGCGATAACCGACGCTGATGGCGTCCAGTACGCAGCGTTCGCATTCCTCGTTTGAAACCTGATATACGCCGTAGCCCAACTTTGGCATTTTGATTCCGTTGTTCAAAGTTACATATTCCATAATCCATTTCTCCTTATTTTATATTTTCATAGTCTTCGTTACTGACAGGCTCGCACCATTCGGTATGCGTGTTTTTTCCCGGCACTTCCACCGCAAGATGAGAGAACCAGCTATCCGGGGCTGCACCGTGCCAATGCTTGACACCTTCCGGAATATTGATAACATCTCCCTCTGTCATACAAATCGGCTTCTTGCCCAATTCTTGATAGAAGCCCCTGCCGGCAACACAGACCAAAATCTGACCGCCGCCTTGAGCGGCGTGGTGAATATGCCAGTTATTCCGACACCCCGGCTCAAAGGTTACATTAAATATGCCTACCTGTTCTTGGGATATGGAAGCAAGATAACTTTGTCCCACAAAATACTGTGCAAAGGTATCGTTCGGCTGCCCGATTGGGAACAGCATAGATTTTTCATAAGCGGTTTTTTCGGCCACTTCGTCTGTTTCATCTTTCCAAATATCCTTTGCCAAGTGGAAAGCTGCCCACGCTTTGGGCCAGCCTGCATAAAAGGCAGCGTGCGTGATGATTTCGGCGATTTCGCTTCGTGTGATTCCGTTCGCTTTTGCCGACTCCAGATGATGAACGAAAGAGGTATCTGTAAGCCCTTGAGAAAGAAGCGCTACTACGGTTATCAAAGAGCGTTCTTTCAGAGATAGTTTGTCCTCTCTGCTCCATACCTGACCGAAAAGCACATCATCGTTGAGTTCTGCAAATTTAGGGGCAAATTCTCCGAGGGCGGTTCTTCCCGCCGTTTGCTTTATCGACATACTGTTTTCCTCCTAAAACATTGATATTGTTGGTGTTATCAGAGCTTTTTGGATAATTTGGCGGCTTCGGAACGATTGGTTGCCATACCTGCATATTTTATTCCATAAAGTCCTGCAAAGCGTTTCATCGTATATTCTCCGGCGTCTAACATCCATTTTTCCGGCGCTGCACCTTGAAAGAGGAAATAGAGCGTTCTGCCAGACAATGAGCCGTTTTCTACCAGCCCATAGAAACGATCCAACATATTTCGTACCGAGCCGCAGATATTGTGCCAGTACAACGGAGAGCCAATGACAATTACATCTGCCTGTTCCATTTTTGCAATGACCTGACCGAGTCCGTCGTCCTCAAAATGCTGTCCGTAGCTTCCAATTTTATAATCGGTTAGATTGAGCGTTTCATATTTTTTCCCTTTCAGAAGCTCTTTCGCAATGGCGGCGGTATTTCCGTTCTGATTCGGGCTTCCGTTGATAAATAAAATGTTCACTTGTTGTTCCTCCTAAAAATTCATTTTGTTTTTGTAAGTCTGCTGCCGCCGAACACGGCCGACATAGGCATTTTGCCAAGCGCCTCATCCAGCGCCGCTACCTCTGTCGCAGACAGCGTAACCTCTACTGCCCCTGCATTTTCTTTTAAGTGTTCGTCCTTACGGGTTCCGGGAATCGGTACGATCCACGGCTTTTTGCAAAGCATCCACGCAAGAGAAATTTGTCCCGAAGTTGCGCCCTTTTTTTCTGCTGTTTCCCGGAGCAGCGCAAGCAGTTTTTCGTTTTCTTCAAATGCTTCTGCCGTAAACTGCGGCATATTGCTTCGGTAATCATACCTTTTATCAAAGGTGTCGCTTTTTCCATACTTGCCCGAAAGCAAACCGTTTGCCATTGGCGAAAATGCCACAAGACCAACGCCGAGTTCTTCCAGTACGGGAAATAGCGTTTCATAGTGCCGTGCCATCATAGAATAGCGGTTTTCGACTGCCACAACCGGGCAGACTGCGTTTGCCCGTCTCAAATATTCTTCATCTGCTTCGGAAATCCCCCAGTGCAGGATTTTCCCTTCTTTGATTAAATCCTTCATTACGCCCGCAACTTTCTCGGCAGATATGTCGGGATCAATACGATGTTGGAAATACAAGTCGATGTGATCCGTCCGCAGCCGTTTCAAAGAACCTTCCACCGATTCTCTGATTCGCTCAGGTCGTGAATCGGGAATAATGGGATAAGGAACGGTATTGCCGGATAAATCAAATCGAACACCGAATTTTGTGGCAATTTTCACTTTATCTCTGTATGGAGCAAGCGCCTCGCCTACAATCCGCTCGTTGTCATAGGGATTGTCCTGCGTTCCGTAAATCTCAGCGGTATCAAAAAATATATAGCCCATTTCCACCGCCTGACGAATGAACCGAATTGCTTCGTTTTTCTCCGTAGGAGCGCTGTAAGCGTGAGAAAGTCCCATACACCCTAATCCCAGCGCAGATACTTCTAATCCGCCGGCACCTAAAATTCGTTTCTTCATACTTGATTTCTCCGGTTTATTCCCTATACATTTTTGCCCATTTCGTAGGCTTCAGCCATAGCCGGGGTATTCAGTACCTTGCCTTTTTCATAAACGCCAGTACCGTAAATAACGCCCATTTCCTTTGCACCGTTTACGCAGTCTGCATAGCCACGAAAACAGGCAAGGGTGGTTTCCATAGACGCTTTATCTTCATCGGCGGCGGTCATAATGTAGTAGAACTCTTTGTTTTTAACCTCTAGCCAGCGGGCAACCGTTCTGTCGATCACTGCTTTCAACTGTGCGTTAATGGAATAGAAATAAACAGGGCTTGCAAGCACAAGTACATCAGTGTCGATTATTGCCTGCAAAATTTCTGCCATATCGTCTTTGTAGGCGCACTCGCCGCCGTGTTCACGGCAAAAATAACAGGCGTGGCAAGGTGCAACCTTCTTGCTTGCGACATCGATTTTGGTTACATTGTTTCTTGCTTCTTTTGCGCCTCGCATAAATTCATCGCAGAGCAAATCGGAGTTGCCGCCTTTACGGGGACTGCCGGATAAGATAAGTACATTTTTCATTGTTCAGATTCTCCTTGTTTTTAATTCTTATAACCAAGCTCGTCAAGCCACTCGTCAACGGCGCTTTCCGCGTCAGTTACATTGTTGCCCGCATAGGTAAAGTAGTTGTCGGTCAGCACGGTTGAATCCGGGCAAAGTTCCTCCAAAGTAGAAATGCTGCCCGCACCCGACGAGCTGCCGTTATGGGTAAAGAACGGAATAATTGTTTTTCCAGAAAGGTCATATTCTTCAAGGAAAGACCAAACGGGCATTGGCAGGTCGTACCACCATATCGGGAATCCGACAAAAATAACATCGTATTCAGCCATAGCCTCTTTATCTATGTGAGAGGAAAGCGGCGGACGAGTACCGTTGTTCAGTTCTTCCTGCGCCCGATCAAATACATCATCGTTTGTATAATTCACTTCGGGTGTGATTCTGAATATTTCTCCGCCCGTTTTATCGGAAATCCAGTCCGCAACCTGCTGTGTATTGCCCGACCACGAAAAATAGGCGACCAAGATATTGGAATCCCCTGTCACGCTTTCTTCGGGAGTATTGTCTATAACGGCGTCGTTATTTTGCTGACCGCAAGCGGACAGAGAAAATATGCAAGCGACGCATAAAACAAGGAAAATGATAGATAATAAAACTTTTTTCATAGTGCCTCCTTAAATTTTTCCTTTTGATTTTTGTTCCGCCTACTTCTCATTTGCAACAGTTTCTTGCCGTAATATGCTAAACTTACAAAGGCAAAAGACATCGCGATCGTTTCAAAAAAGTATGCGGTTGCCGATTTGTCGGGATCAAAAAACTTAAACTCGGTAAGGAAGAACAGTTCCTCGTATAAGGCTCTGTCCCCAAATACATAAATGCCGTATGCCGCCAGTAAAACGACAATGATTTGACCTGTCCGCAGAAGCGACCTCCTCAGTTTGAGCTTATTTGCCAAAGGCGTGAAATTAAGTCCCAAATGCAGGCTCATCAGTACAAACGCCCACGCAGTTGCGACAAGGTGAAGCGTTCTGCCGAATCGTGCACCGCCCAAATTCAGAAAAGCAAAAACCTTTCCCGAAACCAGCACTGAACTTACCATACAGCAAATCATAGCGGCGAGCAGCGCAATGTTGATAACCGCCGATACTATCCTCGGCGCTTTGTATTTTCCTTTGAAAAGAGATTTATACCAGCCGAAATTTAGGATATTGTGAGTGATAAACAACACAAATAATGTAATACCGAGCCATTCATGCAGTCCACCCCATAGGTGTTCCTGCATAAGGGCAACAAAGATTAGATACATCGCAATGTCGATGATGATTTTAACAACTCGCTTGTATTCCATTTTTGTTACCTCCATATCAGGCGCAGCCCATTATAAAAATACAGCATAGCGTAGTCGCCGGAATGGTCGCCGTCAGATTCAAGGTAATATAAATTTCCCTCCACTTCATTGTCGGCAAAGCGGAAAATACCGCTGTCGCTTGCCGCCATAGCGTCAATTCCGCGCTTAAAACCCGAATAAGCGAAATCGTTTGTCCCCGAAGCGGCAAAAATGAAGAAATTATCCCAATCGTGACCTGAACTTTGGACAATTCTCTCGTAGGTTTCTACGCTTGAAGCAGGGCCTCCGCTTGACGGCATAAAATAGCGGAAGTAATCAAGGCAATGCTCAAAGGTACGCCACGTTGCCATAGAACCCATAGAAAAGCCGCAGAAAGCCCGATGATCACGAGAAGCTGCAAGTGCTTCTGGAGTGGTGTTCTCGGCGTAGGTGCTGTATTTTCCCTCCACCGCCGGGATAAGGTCGTTTATCAACTCATTGTGATAATTGTCGGTCAATCTAAGAGCAAGACCGTAGTTGCCGCTATCCTCTGGACTTGTATTGTTGTAGGTAGGGCAAACAACAATCATCGGCTGAATTTCACCGTCTGCAATACCGTGATCGAGAATGTGTTTCATTCTTTGCGGCTCATCGGGGCTGCCAAGATAGGCGTATTCGTTACTCCAACCGCCGTGCATAAGATAGAACACGGGATATTTCTTACTTTCGTCATAGCCATACGGCAGATAAACAACAGCGTGCTTCCTGAGTTTTTGGCTTTTTTCCTCGTAGGAAAAGGATTCGTAAGTATCGTAGTAAAGGTCTTGCAAAACGCCTTGCTGCTGTGCCTCGCTTAAATAACTGTCGGGAATTGGGGTGAGCGAAACAGGAAAACGGTTTACAGTTTCATCTGTATCAGGCGGCATACTGCTGTTTTCAGCCCACAAACTGCCGCTTTCTGCCTCCATATCTTCGCCGCCTACCGAGGTGTTGGGTGCTGATGAAGCACACGCCGAAAGAATGAGCGATGAGGCGATGAACATATTCAAAATTACAATATGTCTTTTCATAGCATTATTTTTCAAGGCTTTCTACCCAAGCGATTACATCGCTTTCACTGGCGCCGGAACGGAAACGCTCGCCCGTCTGCCAATCGCCTGTGCCTGCTAGTTCTGCAAGCAGTTTGCCGCTTTCACCAAGTCCCGAACTTGAAGATGTCGCAAAGGGAATTACGGTCTTTCCCGTAAAATCGTTTGATTCAATGAATCCGTCAACCGGCCAAGCGGCAATTCCCCACCAAATCGGATAGCCGATGAAAACAGTGTCGTATTCGCCCCAATTATCGACTGTGCTTTTTACAAGCGGTACATCACGCTCATCTGGATTATCGTGTTCACGCACAACACGGCTGTTATCGTCCGTCCAATTAAGGTCGGCATCGCTGTACGGATTGACGGGTTCAAGTTTGAACAAATCACCGTTTGTTGCGGCTGCAATATAGTTTGCTACCCGTTCAGTGTTTCTCGTCGCCGAATAATAGACAACCAAAGTTTTTCTGGATTCATCGGTTGGATTCTGTGCCTCGGTAAAAGATTCCGGTTGTTCTGCAGTTTGTTCAAAACCGAGTGATTTTAACCAATCAACAATTTCCTGCTCTGCGTCCCCAATATCGTTACGGGAAATGGATTTACCCTCTAATACCTCGGCGTTTGGCTCCAGTTCTTTGATTGTGGAGATTGTACCCGAAAAACCGCTGCCGCCGTGTGTGTTAAAGGGAATAATGGTCTTGCCGGAAAAATCGTATTCGTCAAAGAAAGAATAAAGGATCATCGGCATATCGCCCCACCAATTCGGATAACCGACAAAGATATTTTCGTAGGTGTCAAAACTTTCGATGGTATCTTTGATTTTCGGTCTTGCATTATTGTTCTGTTCTTCTTTTGCAAGGTCAACCAGCGTATCGTGGTCGGTAGGATAGGGTGTTTCCGGCTCAATGCGGAAAATGTCAGCACCAACGGTTTCCTCGATAACATAAGCCATATACTGAGTATTACCGAGCGTTTCACCGCCTATTACAACAGTACTGTCATCAACATTATCAGGCATGGAAAAATACACGACAAGATTTTTTCCGTTTGTATTATGCGGCGTGGATGCGCTCCCATTATTTTGCGACGGTGTATTCGTATCGCTCTGCTGATTACTGCAAGCGGCAAAAGCGAATATAAGAATAAGGCTCAAAAAAACAGCGATTATTTTTTTCATAACGAACATTCCTTTCTATGATGTTTTTAATAACATTCCTTGAAAATTTCCAAGATTTCTTCGTGCGACATTTGTTTGTAACTGCCGGGGACGATGGCTACGGTATCAGCGATTTTCTTTAAGTCTGTTTGCCTGATTACACCCAGCTCCCGTAAGGTCGTGGGCAAACCAATTTCTTTGATAAAATCTGCCAATGCTTCAACGCCTGCAAAGGCGATTTCTTCATCTGTTCTGCCGTCTGCCGAAACGCCCCAAACCTCGGTTGCAAATCGTTTGAATTTCGGCAAGCCGTATTTATAAATATGTCGGTAATAAACAGGGTGCAGAACCGCAAGTCCCTCGCCGTGGTTGCAATTTATGTATGCGCCGAGTTGATGTTCCATTTGGTGACATTCAAAATCTGTGCGCTTGCCCAGTTTGATCAATCGGTTTTCTGCCATTGTAGCAGCCCACATCAGATTGCTTCGTGCCGTGTAATCCTGCGGATTCTGAATAGCAGCACGGAGATTGCGGATTACGCTTCGCATAAGCGCCTCGGAAATGTCGTCCGATACATTGTCCTCGTTTGGCTCGCTGAAATAAATCTCCATAATGTGAGAAAGAACATCAAAGCTGCCGGACACCATCTGTTTTTTCAGCACGCTGTACGTATAGGTCGGATCGAGCAGGGCAAATTTGGGGTTGCATTTCGGATAATCTCTGCCCGTCTTGATTTTCAAATCCTCGTTGGTAATAACTGCTCCACCGTTGCACTCGCTGCCCGTGCCTGCCACGGTGACAATTACGCCGAGGGGCAACGGCTCGAAGTCAAAGATACCCCGTCTCGCCCAAAAATCCGCCCATACATCGCCGTCATAGCGGGCTGCAATCGAAATCGCCTTACAGCAATCCATAACCGAGCCGCCGCCGATTCCTAAAAGCAGGCCAACGCCGTTTTCCTTTGCGAGCTTTGTGCCCTCCAACACCTTTGCGTAGGTAGGGTTTGCCATAATACCACTAAACTCCACTATGGTTTTGCCTGCGGCTTTCAAAATTTCAGTTACCTCGTCATAGATACCGTTTTTCTTGATAGAGCCGCCGCCATAACAAAGCATAACCGTATCGCCGTAGGCTTTTGTCAGGCAGGATAAATATTCCTTTACACAGCCTTTACCGAAAAAAACCTTTGTAGCATTTTCAAAAATAAAGTTGTTCATTGTATCAATCCTTTCTTTGATTGTTTGCGTTGATGATTTCTTCGAGCGTTACATTTGCGTTTCCCAAAAGTCTACAGCGTCATTGATCCACCCCTCGGCAACCGTTCCCGTACCGAGACCGAAGCCGTGGCTCAAGCCTTTATAATGGTGAAATTCGGTCGGGATTCCAAGTTTGCTCAACCGATTCAGCCGAGTCTCCATTGTACGCCAGTTTGCAATACCGTCATTTTCGCCTACACAAGCATAGGTCGGCGGATCGTTCTCACTGTACTCACTATAACCTGTGTACTGCATAATCACTGCCCCGGCCTGCGGCAAATCTTTTTCTCCAAACGCTGCCGTTCCATAAGAACCGAGCCACGCCGCCATTCTTCCGCCTGCCGAACCGCCCCAAAGAGAATAGCAATCCGTATTTATCTCTAACTCATCGGCATTTTCAAAAACAAAACGGATCGCTCTTGCCAAGTCCTCACAGGCGGTTTGTGCGCCGGGACGATAAATCAGTGCAAACGCATTATAGCCCATTTTTGATAATTCCAAAGCGTGAGGAAAACTATCGTGCATTGCGCCAACATAGGCAAATCCGCCGCCTGCGTTGCATACCGCAAACCGTTCACCGGGATTTCCCTTGAAAAAGAACAAGCCTGTATTTTCCTTTGTAGGATCAGCAGCCTTTTCTTCATCGGTATAGATATCATAGAAAATCGCATCGCCGTTTTCAGCGTGGTTTTTCATATAGTTCGTAATCTCAACGGTCTTATCAGGGTCAATATTGTTGTACCAGATAAGTCCGAGCTCCCCCAATGTATCGACGCTGTAATACCCGTTATTTACAGGAAAAATCAGTCTACCATAGTTCGCAAAGACGGGATCGTTTATCACATCGGATATTTTGGTGTTTATCGTATATTGTTTTTTGTTATTTCGATTTTCCTGCACAGATGTTTCTGCTCCTTTGAAATCTGTATCTGCATCGGTGTTATTCATTTTAGTACTGCACCCTGCGAGGAAAACGGCTATACAGATTAAAATTGCGAGAAAAGCGCTCTTTCTCAAAGTCGTCACCATCCTTTCTGTTTACAGTATAAAAGAAACGAGACCTCATAAGAAGTCTCGTTTTGTTTATCAGTTTATACCCAAAGGTTATATCTTTTCTAATTTCCCTTATAGCAACGATCTCCCTGCCCGCAGGGGTCTTTTACCGCCGCCTGCGCTGCACTAAGAAAGCGCTTCACTAATTCTGTCGGCTGCGGTGAGTGCAATATGCCGTAGGGAATACAATGCTCCCATTCCACAGGAATAACCTTTAACAACGGATGTACATTTGCCCAGCCGGGAATAGCCATCAGGACATCGTTTCCATTTTCGCAGCGATTAAATATATTTACGTCATAAAAATCAAAATCTATTACATTTATTTGCGGATGATTTTTCCAAATATCATCGCGCAGTCCGTCAACATAACGACTCCAGTCGCGGTGCATTAAAAGCAGATTTTCACCGTATAAATCCTCTACCTGTAATTTATCCTTTGAGGCAAGTCGATGATGAAAAGATACTGCACAACAAAGCGGTTCGCAGGACAGCCTCAAACCGTCGCAATGACGAAGATGGAGCATTGTTTCATCGAAGATACCGCCGATAACATCAATATTTGTACCGAGGTTAGCTAAAATCTCCCGTGCATTTTCAGGAGTATTTTCAAACGGAACAATCTGAAATTTCATATCAGGGCAATGCTCATGCATTTTTGGCCATAACTGCATAAGCAGTTGCGCCGGCGTGGTAGCCGATGTACCGATTCGGATAATATTCGTATTCTCCTGCATTGCATTTTTTGCCCTTGTAACCGAATCTTTACAGTATTGAATAATGTATTTTGTGTCCTGATACAGAGAGCGTCCTGCTTTTGTTAAATGCAGTCCTCTGTGCGTCCTGTCAAATAGTTTAACGCCCAACGAATCCTCCAGCAAATTGATCTGCTTAATAACGGCAGTCGGCGTAATAAAGGATTCCTCTGCCGCCTTATTGAAACTGCCCGCGTCTGCTACTCTTAAAAATGTTTCAAGTTGAGGGTTATACATAATTTTTTCACCTGCTTTATTTTAGCGTGTCATCTTTTCTTCGTAAATCTGTCGGCTTGTTCGCCTTTTTGGGAATCATCCAGGAACGCCTGAATTTTTGTATTCCGTCTATTCTGCTTTCTTCACATAATTTTTGCGCCGTTCAGAGATTTTCCATTTCTGTGCCGCCTCTTTGACTGATATGTAGTCCATTTCTATCCTCCGTAAAATACGTTTAACCGAACATTAACACAACTATATTTTATTCGTATATTCGTATTTTGTCAAGAAAACTATTTGAACCGGATTAAGGATATGTAAATTGGAGAGTGCAATTATCCGAAGCATATAGCAAACAAATCTTGGAGAGATTTATGGGTTTCAGGGATTTTCCCTGATAAGTGCCTTTGTGGTATCACAAAGGCGATGCTTGCTGGTATATCGTATAGTGTTTTCGGCTCGCTCGTACTTGCACAACCCGAAAAGAAAAATGCTGCAAAGGCATGAGAGTTGTTGCCCTGTAATATTTCTTTTTCGGGTAGTACAGGTAGTCTTGAAGGGGAGAGGTGGAACAAGCGAACACCGCCGCACACAATCCGAAAAAGGGTATAATTGCCCCTTGTTAGTCCGTCGTCGCAAACTGCATATCGCTCGTTTCACCGTAAGCGGCAAAAGCTCGCTCATTCCGTTGCTCTTCCTATCCCCAAAAAGTCTGCGACTTTTCGGGGACCCCGTTATTATCTATCCATATCACGCTGGTACTTACGGTATATTGCAATGGTATCTTCAATTTTCTGTATGGGTGTCATCTATACAGAATCATTGTTGACACACTAAATTTTATTCCTCGCTTATATAGTCGATCAGCAGATCGGCAATGTCAAGCAGAAATTCCGTTATGAACTTCTTGATAGCGTCGGGATAAGGCTCAAGCTCGGAAATTGCAGGTGGAGTTTCAACGGCAATTAGTTCGTATACTGCAAGAATAAGGTTGTAGGCTTCGGGTTTATTGCCTGTGAAGCTAAGTGTTTCAAGAACTGACCTTATTTTTCGGACAGTATCCAATGTGCCGGGGACTTCCCGCAATCCGTCCTAAAAGGGAGCGGAGTATACACCGGATACATTGCTGATAATTTCGATTTTTGCGGGGATTAGGGTGTTGTTTTCGTTAAACATTTTAGTATCTCCAAATTATTATGGTTATGTAACGCCCCGTATTTCCTTATGTCCTTTTATATCGCTTTACTCGATTTGATAACATTTTTGCAACAATTCGGGCTTTTGTCGTAGGTTAAGCCATTGCAAGTAAAAGGTGTTTTACCGCCGTGTTATCTTAAAAATCGTGATAACAATAGTCCGAAAATAACAAAACGGTAGGAATTTTGTTCCTGCCGTAAAACTTATTAGGGGATGGAAAAGCCGCATAAACACTGGGTTTATGCGGCTTCCCGATGGCGGAAGCGGTGGGATTCGAACCCACTAGCCCGTGAGGACTACCTGATTTCGAGTCAGGCCCGTTATGACCACTTCGATACGCTTCCGTATTCAATTTTTGGGGTGAAGAGTACCGAAAAAATGTGATTTCGAGTCAGGCCCGTTA
>CABPZV010000013.1 GCA_902462015.1 uncultured Eubacteriales bacterium
AGCTGAGTGTAATTCCTGACTTTGCGTGCTCACATTTGCAAGCGTGTTACTTCAGCTCCACAGGGAGCCACACCTCGTAGTATTTATTTTCTTTTCGCAGGTCATAGTCATTTAATATAGTGAGGTTTCATCAAAAATCAAGTTAATTGATAAGTTTTACTGGCATTAACAAATCAAGCTGCATTTCATGGTCGTTTTCGCCCCAAAACCAATAATTGAGATGCTCCTCCAGCCATCCGCAAACACCTTCAACAGTATTCCACCGGAAATCAAGCGTTTTACTATCAGACACCCATTCGTGAAGAGGTAACCAACCTTCATCCCACGCACCCATCGGAATCATATAGGCTGCATAAATACCGCCGTTCAAATGCTTCTTTACAAGTGGTGCCGGCACATCCATATCATCCGGAATGGAAATCCATCTCTCATAACCGTGGGCAGGATCATTGTCAGGAAGTCCATCAGGATTGTTAAAACCAAAACATCGTGCAGAAGGGTAAATAGCTTTTAGATTCATGTCTTTTATGAATCGATCAAGTATTTCAGCGGATTGTTGTTCAGAACCTTCTCCGGCTGCTATGTGAATACTTGCCACTGTCATGGGAGGAAGATATACAATTCGTACATCCCGATCAGTGAGTTTGTTTAACTTTTTATTTGCCTCTTGCAACTCTTCGATTGTTATTGTCTCTTTTAGAGACGGCCGCTGAATCAAAAGACCATCCACTGCCTCAATCAAAGTTGTGTCATCCAACAAATTAAGTTTGATTTCCGAACCACTTTGGGCAATGTTATCATTTAATCTTGAAACAAACTCATTAATAATATCACGAATAGTTGACAAAGCAGCGATTTCGGTATCCACATTGGCAAGTGCCTGGTAGAAAGTGTTAATGATGTCAGTCACATTTTCGCATTTGAGGATAACCGCAATTTGTTTAAGCGAAATACGAAGCTTACGGAGTATAATAATTTGCTCGATCCTGCGGACAGTATCCTCTGTATAGACACGATAAGCATAATTATCCGTTCTTTCACTTTTGATAAGCCCTATTTGCTCATAATATCGCAACATCCTTGTGGTTATATTAAGGGATTTCGTGACTTGACTAATAGTTTTGAGTTCCATATTGCTCTATTCCTTTCTCAGTTTTGTACCATTATAAACTACGACATCGTGTCAAAGTCAAGGGATGATCAGGAAAATGCAAAACAACATTTTACATCACACGCTCGCTTTATTACAAACAAAACACCGCAATTGAACGACGCGTTTAGAGGTGTATTCTCAAGATACACCTCGGCATGCCAATAACCCACGGGATAAGGGATAGTGACTCCGTAACTCAGAATCATGTCGCGTATGGTAATATATCTTTGCCGTTTGTTGCAAGCACACAAACAAAGTTCTGATACATGCTCCAGTCTTCGAATTCTTCCGGCTTCATATTTTCGAAGATACCGCCATCTATGTCATCTGCCCACTTGTGGAATGCTGCCGTACCGAACAAAATCGTTCATTATTTGTGGTTAGCAACCCGGGCAATGCGATTATTGCATCCTTATAGATTTTCGCGAGCTGGATATTCTCCTTTTTCTCGCCAACAAAGATCCAGCCGCCCACATCAGGGTTGTTGCCCTCCATTGCTTTATCTTATGATATACGCTGCGGCTCATCGTTATCGCCGAAAATGAACAGAAGCGTTTTTCCGTTTTCTTCGTATCCCACGAAAACTCCACAAGGAGGCCCATCAATCCCAAGTGTAATTACCGGAACTCCTTTGTCAATATAGCCAATCAAAGTGTGCAAATTCATTTCTTTGTTTTTGCACAAATCACGACTGAACACAAATGTTGCGAAATACCCACAATTGACGAAAATATCTTCGAAAAATTTTCCGTCACCGTTGAATTGGTAATACGAATCAATACCATCTCCGAAAAAGCCGAATTTGTAGTGCTGTACAAAACAATCTCCTGTCAATCCGGCAAAAAACGAATAGTCATAATCCGTTTCTCCAAGGCTCTCCATTACATAAGCCGCACAACCGTTGAACCAATAGTTTTCGCCGTGCTCGCTTGTTATGAGGCGGTGAATGATCGGTATCATATTGTTACTCTGCTTTATAAACATAGCTAACTCCTATTTCTTCAACTTTGATTCGGGGATGAATTTCAACTGTGACACCTTGATTTTTCTGATATATTTCTTCCCTTGACCATCACCGCCGACGATAATCGGCTTTGCGTCGGTGGAGTTCAAATCAAGTTACATATATGGGAAATTGGTGCCGCAATAACGAAGCTCATTGTTGACAATAACCGCAAAATGCGTTGCGCCGACAATTCACGAAACCGTATTATATTTGTCACGATTGATTCTGCCCCGCCCCGGGAAATTGTACTTGTCATGAAAAATCGGCTGACTAAAACTGATTGCTTCGTTCGTTAGCATGTATGAACGCTGTCCGGTATTCACACCGAAAGGATACGACAGTTCGATCCCGTGATAGAACCGCATACTACCCTCGGTATCACCATAACCGTAACCCATACTTTCAAAATCGACACGGTACTCAATATCTACACGGTATGATAACTTGACCTCAATCCCGGTTGAAAGAACTCTGGTAGAGATCCATCCGGTGTATTCAACTTCACCGCTGTCAAGCAATCGGTAATGAGGGTTGTTTATCGGTATCAACCTGTCAAGAGAAACATCCCGTGACCACAATACCGGATTCATGGCTTCATTTTCTTCAACTGTGATCGAATCCGGAGATATCTCTATAGGCTTTTCAAATAATGCAGGATTCGCAAGCCGCTTTTTTACAGGGGCAAGCAATAAGACAAGCTCACGCTTTTCATCGGGAGAAATCAGATTTTCGAGAAGCGCCGGACGCTGCAGATGTCCTTCTGTTGTATAGTCGATTTCGTAAAACTTGTTATCGTCGAAACTACTGACAAGAGAACGGAAACAGTTCCCCAAATCCTCATCAACATAGACATTAATTGCCGCGTAAAGTCCGCCTTCAAAGAAAATGTCAAGATAATCACTGGAATTCTCAAAACCTACAGGGATATGGAACATTACCGCATCACCGTGTTCGCTTTGATACTCAAACTGTTCATGTAATCCGGGCTTGCCCGTTTCGATATTTTGGGACAGCACATACTGCTAAAAACCGTCAACATCACTTGTACAAGGGCTGCTTTTTAGAAAGGATGTCAGCATCCGCATCTCAGGAATCCGAATAATAGCAGGATCGACCGGCTTTGAAAGGCGTTCACTGATATTTTCAAGCATTTCATAAGTAATCGGCTTTTGCCCTTCAATCAATTCAAGTTGCTTGTCCATTTCCTCATAAAGCAACGATAAAGCAGAAATATGTTTGATGCCCTTTTCGATCATCTTCTGTATGAAGTCGTTAATAACACGTTTCAAATCAGATAACGCCGTGATCTCACTGTCTATCTCGCTGATTTTATCCACAAAAGCCTGTGTGATAGCTGACATTTCACAGCTTTCGTAAATTCGTGCAATTTCCTTTATGGGTATCTGCATTTTGCGAAGCACGATTATCTGTCGCAGTCGCTGCACATTCTGCTCATCATAATAACGGTACTTTTCAAACTGCGGACGTATGCTCGCAATAAGTCCGGCTTCCTCATAATACCGCAATGTCCGTGATGACAGACCGAGTTCCGCGCTGAGATCGGTTATTTCAATCAAATGCATAACTAATCCTCCTCTGCACAGACAGTATACCTCTTGACGTTACGGAAGGTCAAGCGGGGATGCAAAAATAATACAATTTCCAGTTTTACGTCAAGGGTATCACGTTACCCCTTATTTATGTTGTTCCTTGCTGCAATATCTCGTGTAACTCGTAAACTTCAAATTCACACCAAGCGAACGAGCCAGATCAGCAATAGTGCTTTCATCATCATCGGTATACCAACACCAACTAATCACACTATCAATTTTACTGAAACCGGCAAGCACCGTATCCTCATACAGATCTTCAAACACATCGGGGCGTTTTTCGATTAAAACTCTTTGCGCTTCTTCGGGAAGATCCGCAAGAGTTTCTTTGTTTACAAAACCCGTTGAGGTTATGAGTTTACCACCCGGTTTCAAAACTCTGAACGCTTCTTTTAACGCTTTCGCTTTTATGCCTTCACAATTACCTATACCACCGCCATCTGAAATGATGTCAATACTGTTATCCTTGAATGGCATATCGCAAAAATTGAAAGCGGCATAATAGATGTTAGGCGAATCAAGCGACTTGTCCAAAAAGGATTTCCATTCTCGGACAACCGTCGGAGAAAGATCGCTTATTATAATTGTTGCGTCAGGATTCTCTTTGAGGATATATGGCATATACCCGCCACCGGGACCTGCACCGATTTCAAGAATTATCCCATCGCAAGAAGCAATTTGCTTTCCAACTCTGTCCATATGGGCATTGTCTGCTCTGGAGCATTCCCAATTACGCTTTATCCATTTGCTGTTTTGTATTTCATTCGCCCATTCGATATTGTAATCGCGTTCTTGCTCCGGTACAAAGTAGGCTATTCCGGAACGCCCGGTTTCTTTGCCGGTTAGATCACATAGCAAGTCAACATCTTCAAGCATCTCGTTAATTGTAACCTTGTACAGATGAGACAGTTCCAACAGTATATCAATGTCCGGGACTGCATTTCCGCACTCCCACTTTGAGACAGCCTGCGATGTAACACCGAGCCTTTCAGCTAAATCTGTTTGGGATAGACCTGATTTACGTCTGAGCACGGACATTCTTTTTCCGAAATGAATTTTATTCACCATAAACTACACCTCTTTCTTCTTGGTGCTTATATTATACCGCACTTCTCAGAAGCATTGGAAGCGACAGGATGTTTCACAGATCCAGCTATCTACAACTGCTGGTTGGAATACAAATCAGTAGTTCGGAAAATCTATCAAATAGGAGTCACCACAAGTTCTAAATTGCAAGTGTTTGTCAACAAATTGATTCACCACAAGATGTATCGTATCTTCGACAAACTCAGCGTACTCGTCCCTTGACATTGATATAAACCTATTCATGGATTCATCCAGTTCGGGCAAATAACCCATAACACCGATTTTGCGAACAACACATCCTTTGGGTAGATAATCAATATAGTCGGGGAATGTCTTCAAAGGAAGAATCTCGGTGAGATAGCCAGAGTTCGGATGTTCATAAAGGTACTCTGCTTCCATTGCGTAGATCTCGCGCATCCGTTCTTGTTTTGGAATCAGTTTCTTTACGGAGTCCCAGGTTTCATCCATGTCGGCACTGGAAATACGCAATCCTTCGTCTGCCTTAATGCGCTTCCATATGGCTTTTACGCGTTCATCATCCCGGATCATAGCATGAAATGCCGCATCGGTAATCAAATGGGAATAGTAGCCCAGCAGAAACGCATATTCTTCTGAGGATTTGATATTATCTTTGCGTTTCAGGATATATTCATCACAGAAAGCATCACAATCCGATGCTTTCTTTATCTCACTTTGCATCCAATGTGTTACTTCTCTGGATGGCGTAAATGCTGTCCAATCTTCATTTTCTACGTTACAATCCGGAGCGATATTGCCAACGCAAAATCCGCGTCTATCCAAACTCGGAAAGCATTTAAGAACCCCATCCGCAATCATTAAATGCGTAATCCAAGTAGCCATCTATTTACCTCTTTCTTAAAATGTGCCAAACATCAGTGCCGATAAATCCGCATTTGCGATACAACTTTTCTGGGTTTGTAGGATTATTGCATTTACCGGATACCGTAGCGAATTTAGCGTTGTCTTTCAATCGCCATAGCAACTCCAAAACAACATATCTGCCTAATCCACAGCCGCGGTATTTTTCCGATACTTGAATCCATTCCAATACGCCCTCGCCAATCTCTTTATCCAGTTCGGCAATTCCTGTGGCAACGACCTTGTCGGTTTCATTGTCCTTAACTGCCAACCATAATGCAGAATCATATACAGAGAGAGTTGTATAGTCTTGCAAATCGGATTCTGTTACACCGATACTTCTATAGCAACTGTTGATATGTGCTGCAAATTCGTTTAGAGTGGCTTTATAAAATGAATATCCTCGCGGCAGCACCTGTGCAGATAGTTTTTGAAGATTGTGAATTAAGCGAAAATAAGGTTCGTCAATGTAATTCTGATATTTTGATTTACTGAAATTGTCCTGATGTACTATGCTCATACCTTCGGGTATGGTTATGGATTTTGCCTTCCAATATGGGATAGATGCAATTTTACACGGACTCATTAGGTATTCGTTTTTGTTAATCGTCATTTTTTCCACCAATATCTTTTTAATGTTTTTATCGTAACAATAAGAAATAATTGTTTACATTATGTTATTTACATACATAGCACAGTTTACTGATTCGATAGGTACTGTCTGTAATCCGTGTTGTCTTATCCCAACGGTCAGATAATGGGAAATATACTCCGTCCTTTGCTGCAGCACCCATATTCCAGGTTCCGCCAACCTGCTGATTGGCCTTTAGCCAGTTGTAAGCAAAAGATAGCTTATCTTTCCCAGACTCATATCGAGCGAGAAGCTCTATTGCTGCCAGATAACGGCTTGCCTTTTTGCTCCGGAACTCATCCGGAACATCATCCAGACGGCTGCATGGGAGTTGAACTCTTTGTCCAGAAAACAACACCATCTACCACGTCAGGAGATAATGATACCTCGCTGATCAAATGAGGGTTCATAGGATTGCGCACATAGACATAACCGTCTTTGAGTCTATTGAAAAACCCACTCCGAGTAATAGGACGGAATGTCTGTCCTACGACTTATGCTGACTATCATTATCTCACCTCCATTTTAAAAAATATACTCCTATATATCATGAACCTGTAGATTTGTATTTTCTCAAACCGAATTTGAAGAAATAATAGCATGGAATCATGAACACAAAACCAATCAGTGGAAGGAATATCAACCCGGTATTATTGGATCTTCCAATGAGGTAAAGGAAAGGATAATACTGAAACAGTGCAATCGGAATCACATAGGTAAAGAACTTCAGTATCCCTTCTCCGTAAATGGATAGAGGATACTTTCCAAATTCACGACTGCCATCCGTAAAGATATTCATAAACTCCAAACCTTCAATTGTAAAAAAGCTAATCCCCGCATACAGGACAAACAATGATGCGAATACAGCCATCCCGCCAATCAGCATCAGAATGACGGTCATAACCTTATCAAATGTCCATATGATTTCACTTGTCAAAATAACATATGCAAGCATCAAAATAGATTGAAGCAATCTACCGACACGAGAAAAATCTATATTAGAGGTTAGCACCTGAAATATTTCATTTCGCGGTCTAACCAGAATTCTATCCAAGTTTCCGCTTTGAATCAGTCTGGGAAATACATCAAAGCCTCGGACGAAACATTCAGTAATAGAAAATGCCATCAGCATTATCGAAAAACATATCAAGATTTCTGAAAAGGTAAATCCATTGACTGAATGAAAACGGGAGAACATAAAATATACACCGAGAAATGCTGTTAATGAAACCAGAAACTGGCCAAGTGCGGTCATGATAAACGACGCCTTATATTGCATCTGAGATTTCAGTAGCATGCCAACATATTTGAAATACAGTTTCATCGCTTAACCTCCTTGAACAATCACTTTTTTTAATGCCCGTTTCATAAGAAAACGGCCTACAATCATCAATGCCACAAGCCAGACGAGCTGTAATGCAATGCTTTGCAATGCTTCAAATCCACTTATATGTCCAGTATAGATCAGGAACGGTGTATTTTGCATGGAAGCAAAGGGCAAAGCATACATGATCGGTTGCAAGGCTTCCGGGAAAAACGGAATAGGTATGATCGCACCTGCAAAAAACTCAATAACTGACGTTGCCAGGATGCGTATTCCCATCGGGGATATTGTATAAAATGCCGAAATATAGATCAGCATTGAAAACGATATCAAAACCAAGAATCCAAGCGTGACGGAAACCAGGAAAAGAACGCCTGACAGCCAATCAGGAGGAAGAGTTATATTAAACGGTACCGGGAGGAATGCTGCAACCAGTAATATCGGGAAGCATCGGAGCATCATTCTTGAAAGCCTTATAGCCATATTCTTCGTAAACCACATTGCATAGACATCGCAAGGGCGGCACAGCTCATACGCTATGTTACCAGATGTGATAGTCTCAAATATTTCGTTATCGAAGAACCATGCCATGAACATCGCCAAAAAAGCTTGTTGTAACCATATGTAACTCGACAGTTCCGGGAATGCCATCGGGAAACTGTTTTCACCGTTTTTATAAAAAGCCCAAAACATAAGGATCGTCATACCACCCCAGGCAAACTGAGTAGCAATGCCAGCCCAGGCTGCAGCACGGTATTGAAGTCCCGCTATAAACCTTATTTTAAAAAAGGACAAATACTTTTTCATATCTCAAATTCCTTATACAAAGAAACAACTATTTCATCAACGGTTTCACCCATGACGGATATATCCTTTACTTCCACTTTAGAAGAGATGTATGAAATAGCCTGTGATACTGTCAGAAATGCCGTATCTATTATGATTTCAGCATGACCATTAAGATCCTTGACAACGGTCATATGCTCAGAGATTGGCAATTTTCCACACGAATAATCTACCGTCAGAGTTTTATGTGTAGAGTTGCGTGTTTTCAGTTCAGACAAAGAACCATCAAGAAGGATCCTTCCTTTGCCGATCAGCAAAATACGTTCAGTCAGAGCTTCAATATCCTGCATATCGTGAGTGGTTAGAATTACCGTTGTTTTGTTTTCTCGATTAATTGTTTTAATAAACTCTCTTACAGCAATCTTTGAAACTGCGTCAAGGCCGATCGTAGGCTCATCCAAGAAAAGGATCTTCGGACTATGTAAAAGCGATGCCGCAATTTCACATCTCATTCTCTGACCAAGTGAAAGTTGTCTTGCAGGTGTCTTTACAATCTCGCTTATATTCAATAGTTCTATTAACTTAGATAAAGTCTTTTTGTATTTGGTGTCTTCGACCCTATAGATATCCCGAATCAGTTCAAAACTGTCAATTACAGGTACATCCCACCAAAGCTGAGATCTCTGACCAAAAACAACTCCGATATCTTGTACGTGGGCAATTCTATCCCTCCATGGTATACAACCGTTGATCACACATTTACCGCTGTCCGGTGTCAGAATACCACTCATGATCTTTATAGTGCTACTTTTGCCGGCACCATTTGGTCCGATATAACCAACCATTTCGCCGTCACATATCGTAAAAGATACATCTTGCAAGGCGTTTATGTAGGTGGATTCTTTCTTGAACAAAGCTTTGACCGCTTCAGAAAAACCGGCGTTACGCTTTGCGACCCTAAAGGTCTTGTTTATATTCTTCAGCTCAATCATCTTTCAAACCTCCCGTGTTGCTTAATGAGCGATCAAAAATACTTGCATGGAATCCTTAGAAAAGGGATATTGTTAATTTCAAATCCGAGTCCCAAATATTCATACAAAACCTTATTGACAATTTGACCACTAATGTCATATCCAATTCTTCTAACATTCTCTACATGCTTTACGAAGATAAGCTCTGCATTTTTTCTTACATCTTCAAGCGTGCAATTGTTTGGATTTTTAGGAACATAAAATAACCATTGTATTACCTTTGACAAATGTTTTCTTTATTATATCAAAAAATTATTAAAAATGCAATGATTTTGCACAAAAATGAAAAGCTTTGTCACAAAAATTTCGCTCCAATGACACTAACTTTTCACTATTCTCAAAACGAGTGTATTTGTCACACAAAGCTGCAAACCTATGAAGAGGCTCTCTTTTCATAGATGATTACAATTCATTTCTACAGCAATGAAAAAATTCAATTAAAAAACTAAACTGACTCCGATAGAATATCGAAATCAGTTTGTTTCTTAAATAATATTTACACCATTGAGGTGTTTTTGTATTGTCCGTACAGATTGGGCACTTCGGGTTTAATTCTCAGTGTATAAAGCACAAATATCATTTACTATTTAATTTTTATTACCGGTCTGACATATTTCCAAAATCGCTTACAGTAGTGATAGAAATAAAACACTCTGCCCGGTGTAGTATCAAGCCGGTATCCGCTTCTCGGATAGTCAAACTCTTTCATTGCTTTTTCGATTTTCGCTTCCACAATGGTATTTTCCGTTTCAAAGTCGAATGCTCCGTGTTCAAAAACAATGTACTCACCTTCAGCGACATCCATTATTCGCATTTGCGGTGGAACTTCACCGTTATAATCTAATGGTAAACGAACTCCGTAAGCCTCTGCAAGTGGGATACCCCAACTACATATCCTACCAGTTGGTTCGTTTATAAAGGCCATAAGCTGACCGCTTCCACTGTCGGCTTCGTCTCCGCCCAGATCATCTAATTTGCCCTTGATACTATCCAGCAGTCCGCAGATGGTTTCGCAGTCTTGTCCGGGAATGAGATTTTGCTTTTGCCAAAAGTCCCAATATCCTATGCTATCGTAATTTCTAATGTGCAAAAACTTATGCGCCGGGATCGTCACAAAATAGGTCTTTACATCCTCGGTTGATTTTGCCATACCTGTTCCTCCAATTCCTAATAAATAACAGTCAAAAGGTTTAATGACAGTACGAAGCACAATCGGAATTGGATTCTGACGGTACTTACTCGGAGTAATTCCGTATGCTTCTTTGAATGCACGAGTGAAAGCTTCATGAGATGAAAAGCCATAATTTAAAGCAATATCCAAAATGCCGGAATCTGTATCTCGAATTTCTTTCAACGCAAAAGCCAGTTTCCTATAGCGCAAATACTCTCTGAACTGCAATCCTGAAATCTTTTTGAATTTTCTTGACACATAAAATTCTGAATACCCCAGTTTCTGAGCAAGTCGGCTCAGCGTTATCGCTTCATCACTGTGGCTTTTTATACATCCGTCAATCTCGTCAATGATTTCCTGAATGTTCTTATACCATTCGTACATGTTTGCACTCCCTCCCAACTGCTTTGTATTTATTTTATAGAATTAGATAATATCTCGCTTGATTTCACTTGCTGAGTTTTTTCATTTTTGTTTTGAGTTACTGACAAAGGAAACGGGCAATCCCGATTGGAGACTGCCCATACTTCTATACCTTATTGTGCAATAAGTATAATTTATACTATTATTCTATCTCTGCAAAATCTTACGCACCGGCTGGTGTAAATTTAATGTAAGATGTGAGCTTTTGGTCTTAGAAATAACATAAACTCGCATAAGTGCCGGAATTTTATTCTCTATCGTTCAGCAGAGATTTCAAAGTAGGAATTTTCAGTTACCGAGTTATCTAATTTACGATATTTTTAGATAAGTTAGTATGAAGTTCTTTGCCCAAAACAATACAGAGTTTCATAACTTCGGATAAGTTAATAATAACGAGCTTTTAGTGGTTTAAGCCGTGGCATAAATTAATTTTAGAAACTACTTGATCACAAAATAGCAATAATCAAGAATTACATTACCATTATCATCAGGTGTAGTGTAACGAGGACATAAACAGTTTTCAAAGGACCATATCGCACCATTTTCATCCTTCCACAATTCCATACCGTTCTCCGCGAGCTTCTGTTTACAAGTGCTCGTGTCGTGCACTTCGTTTTCCTTGCCGCAAATCCAACAAGTACCTAAACTCAAATTTTCAAAATCAATGCTGACAAACCCATCGGGAACGGGTGTATTTTCCGGAGTAAGCATACCTATGTAGTATTCAAATGGCTGTCCTTCCGCTCTCCTTTCAACACCAATATAGCCGCCGCCATTTTCCCAAGCAGAAAGAATTTTATCGGTGCCACCCATTGCATTTTCGATCAAATCAAACCATCCGTTTTGCCACCATTCGCCCCAATGTCCAAAGTTATCGTATTTTTTGCCGATAAACCTCATTGTAGGGATGTTTTCCTTAAAAACTTTAATGATCTCCGCCATGTTTACTTACTCCTTTTCAATTGGTATATATATCCGTTCTATGTATTTTCTACTGCTTTCTACATAACTCTCTAATTCAAAGCCGGGTGCTCTATGATATCCGCTATTTGGCAACCAATCACGATAAATCCAATCCCACGTACTCCTTATGGTACTTACAAAATCGTGTTTAGCAGCGGGATTAGTTTCAAACACAGCATATAGTCCATTATTAATTTCAAGCTGTTTTGTATTTGTAATATCGCCCTTTGCAACATTCATTTTGATACCAATATGGTAAATCAGCCGCTCTTTTTCATTATCCCATATCATTGCACCAAAATCTTCAACAACATCTCCGCCAGATAATTTAACCGACCGGTTTTCAACATTGTATTTGTTCCAACAGTTCGGGGGCAACTCCTCATTAAACTGATATGCAATCAGAGTAAATCCTTCGAGATACTGCATCGACACTGTTGGCTTCGGATTGGAGGACTCAAACGAAAACGGCATAAACAATCTTAAACTGCAATCTGCTGTTTTCCACTCGGTAGGAAGAATATTATGTTCATTTTTAAATGCACGCGTGAAGTTTTCTTTAGAGTTAAAGCCATACTCAAAAGCAATATCCGATATTGGACGCTTTTTCTCTCCAATACAGCGTATTATTTCTGAGATCCTTCGTTTACGTATATAGTCGGCAGGCGTAAGGCTGACATATTTACGGAACACACGTATAAAATGGTATTCAGAATAACCTAAAATTTGTGAAAGAGTTTTGTTATCAAGTTCTTCTTTAAGATGTTCTTCGATATAATCTATAACAAATTTTATCTGTGTACGTTCCATATTGTCCCCTCACGAAATAATTATATCATAATAAAAAGCAAAATGATTGATAAAAATTGCTTTTTAATAAAATGATTTATATAAATATGCAATCAATAAACTGTATCATTTATCTATAGTTCTTTACATTTTAGCAAGAATGGGATTAAGCTTACAAAATAACCCTGCATATCGGAAGATATACAGGGTTATCAAAACTTATCAGTCCAAAGGCTTCATCGTCGGGAAAAGCAGGACATCACGTATAGCAGCGGAATCTGTTAAAAGCATACACATTCTGTCGATCCCAAAACCGATTCCGCCTGTAGGAGGCATACCAATTTCAAGTGCATTAAGAAAATCTTCATCGGTATGGTTAGCCTCTGCATCCCCCTGTTCAAAACGCTTTTCCTGGGCAGAAAAACGCTCGCGCTGATCAACAGGATCGTTAAGCTCAGAGTATGCATTTGCCAATTCCCATCCATTCATGAATAATTCAAACCGCTCAACATAATCGGGATTATCCGGCTTTCTCTTAGTAAGAGGCGAAATCTCAACAGGATGATCCATTACAAAAGTCGGCTGAACAAGATGTTCTTCAACAAACTCTTCAAAAAACAGATTTAATATATCACCTTTTGTATGACGCATTTCAAATTCAACATGATGTTTCTTTGCAAGCTCTCTTGCCTCCTCAAGAGTATTGACCTCATTAAAGTCAATTCCTGAATACTTTTTGACAGCATCCAGCATTGTAATGCGCTCAAAAGGTTTACCGAGATCCATTTCAACTCCATTATAGGTAATCTTAGTAGTTCCAAGAACTTCATTCGCAACATAACGATACATATTTTCTGTTAAATCCATCATTCCATAATAATCAGTATATGCCTGATAGAGCTCCATAAGCGTAAATTCCGGATTATGACGGGTATCTAAGCCTTCATTGCGAAAAACACGTCCAATTTCATATACACGTTCCAAGCCGCCTACAATAAGTCTTTTAAGATAAAGTTCAAGAGAGATACGCAGTTTCATATCTTCGTCAAGCGCATTAAAATGCGTTTCAAACGGTCTTGCCGATGCACCGCCCGCATTATTTACAAGTATAGGAGTTTCCACCTCCAAAAAGTTCTGAGAAGATAGATATTTCCTGATAGCTGCGATTATCTTTGAACGCTTTATAAATGTATCCCTTACATCCGAATTCATAATAAGGTCGGTATACCGCTGACGATAACGAAGATCCGTATTTGTAAGGCCGTGAAATTTTTCCGGAAGTATCTGAAGACTTTTTGAAAGAAGCGTAATTTCAGTTACATGAATTGAGATTTCGCCCGTCTTCGTTTTAAATACCGTTCCTTTAATACCAATGATATCACCGATATCATACTTTTTAAAATCTCTGTACGATTCTTCTCCAACGTTATCACGTGCAACATATGCCTGAATTGAGCCCTGACTATCCTGAACATTACAAAAAGAGGCCTTGCCCATAACACGCTTAGACATCATTCTGCCTGCAACAGAAACAATTTTTGAATCGAAAGCTTCAAAATTGGCTTTAATTTCAGAGCTGTGATTCATAACATCATATTTTGTAAGCTTAAAAGGATCTTTTCCTTCCTGCTGTAACGCTGTCAATTTTTCCCGCCGCACTTTCAGAAGCTGTCCTATATCCTGCTCCTGTATATTATTTTGAACAGCCGGATTTTTTCTTTCCGATGAGTTTGCTGTATTTACGTTCATATCATTACCTTTTCTGTAAATGTACTTTTTTTAGTTATCCAGCGTATTGTATTACACTTTATTTTAACTTATTTAGATATCTCAATTATTTTAAACTTTAATTCTCCGCCCGGAGTATAGGCCGTAACAACGTCATCCACTTTAGCGCCCATAAGAGCACTGCCAATAGGAGACTGATCTGAAATTTTTCTCTTAAGAGCGTTCGCCTCTGAAGAACCGACTACCGTATATTCAATTTCTTCATTATTTTTTTCGTCAAGAACCCTAACTTTAGAGCCAACATTCACAGCGTCGGTTGTAAGCTCATGCTCGCTTATAACCTCAACATTTTCAAGCATGTTTTCAAGCTCGGAAATACGTGCCTCAACTTTTGCCTGTTCCTCACGTGCCTCATCATATTCACTGTTTTCCGACAGGTCACCAAGTCCACGCGCCGTTTTGATTTGCTCGCTTACTTCTTTGCGACGTATTGTTTTTAAAAAGGAAAGTTCATCCTCTAACTTTTTCAATCCCTCATTTGTAATTTTATTAAGCTTAGCCATATCTATAATTTCCTTTCATTCTTATAAAATAATATTTCTAACCCGTTTAAATATTTCGGTTACATTACTCTGTTGACCTTAACTGCGACGCGGCCGCCATTAACTGATTATCATCCGCGTCGGCAATTTCATACAAGTTTGCGGAAGAGAGGTTCTCATCAGCTTCAATCAATATATCCGGAACCACACCTACCCCATCATAGTTATCGGAATAAGGCGGATTATACATACTTACTGTTACCCTGAGCGCCGAACCGTCTGCAAGCTTTACAATTTGCTGCATGCACCCCTTTCCATATGTCGTTGTCCCTACAAGAACTGCCTTATTATAATCCTGAAGAGCACATGAAAATAATTCTGCTGCGCTTGCCGTATGTCCATTAATCAATACAGCCATTGGCATGTCAATTTCGGAGGCATCAGAATTTCTAACAGTTTCTTTTCCATTCGAATCGACAATTCTAATAATAGGACCTTCAGGAAGCAGCATATCAAGAATGCTCAAAATGCTTGTAAGCTCACCTCCGGGATTGTTCCGAACATCGAATACCAAAGAAGTCACGCCTTCGGAGATCAATGAGTTTATCGCATTTGTAAATTGCTCGGGAGTTTTGGCATCAAATGACGTAATCTTAACTATACCGATATCGCCAATGCTGCCCCCGTCATCTAAAACATGCCATGATACAGTCTGTTCGATTACATATCCGCGTAAAACAGAAAAAGATATTTCCTCCGCATAATTTTCGCCTCTCCGTACCGTGAATTCAGCTGTAGTCCCGGCTTCTCCCTGCAGCATTTTAACAGCTGCACTATAGCCAAGCTCCGAAACATATTCCGTTCCAATCATATATATAAGATCGCCTTTTTTCACACCCGCTTCAAGCGCAGGAGAATCCGGCATAACCGATACCACTTCAATTGCTGAATACTCGGTATTCTGCGTTACCGTAATTCCAATCCCCTGAAATTCTCCGTTTTGGTCACTTGTAAAAGCAGAATATTCATCCGCCGTCATGTATTCGCCGTAAAGATCTCCTGTCCCAGATATATATCCGTCCAGAACAGCCTCCTCAAGCTTTTTTTCATCTATTTCGCCTACATATAGTTTACGAAATTGTTCGTCCAGAGTTTTTAATTTCCCAATCAGGGAATTGCTGTACTCAGCTTTTATATTTTCTATTTGACGGTTATAGTTGCTGTTCATAAATATGCTTGTAATCTGGAATGTGACAATTGCAGCCAAAAATGCGGAACATACCGCAATAAGTACGTGCTTTTTCTTCAAAGCCGCACCCCTTTCATATTATAATAATTATTACAAAGTTTACTTTTTTACAAATTTCTATTATTCAATCAAAGATCCCACAGCACAATACATAGACGGCTGCGGTCAGCAATATTTATAATATTGCTGCCGCAGCACTTTTTTATTCTGACTAAACCCCAAAGGAGATTTTCAACTTACAATAAAAGAAATAAAATGCAGACCTGTTCCAGAAGAGCCTTCAGGTATATCATCAAGAATTCTGAGTTTAAAAACATGTTCACCATACTCAATTTCGTTTGTCATACACATTGCTATCTGACCGTCCCGCGAGTAGGAACAGTCCTTTTTTTCAGGACCGTCATCTATACTATAAGCAAAGTATCCCGAATTATCGGTCATCGCCTGATATATTCCTGCGCGGCGTCCCGTAAACCTGAGCTCAATCCAAGAACCGGGTTTATCGGCCTTTATATAATGCGTACCTTTACCGCATATCGGTTCATTCACTATTGTCCAGCCGTCAGACATAACTGCTTCCGACGGATCTACCATTCTCGCCTCTGTACGGTCAAATTTTGCAAGCTTCTGCGGCAGATTATCAAACGAAACAAGTCCAGTGGGAACTTCCCCTCCGTTGAGATAATTATCTAACTGTGCCGTCAATGCATCTGCGCAGATACGGTAGCCTTCATCGTTAGGATGAACATTATCATGAGTATATCGGAGCCAATCTCCGCCGGCACACAGATTAACAGAATTCCTAAGAACTTCTCCGATATCTACAGACAAAATATTTCCGTAATAATGAGCAACAGCCGCATGAGCTGAACGGCTTTCAAGCTCGCTTCCGGTTACCAACGCCTGAGTAGTATACAACGTAGCCGTATATATAAAAATAATATCTGCCGTTGGTTTCCGTGTGCGGATTTTACGTACAATTGCCTCCATATCAGAAAAAATTCCGTCATAAGGCCAGCCCCAGTCATTTACCGCAAATTCAACAAAAACAAGATCAGGATCCGACTTGTCCAGAAGCTCATGCTCGATACGATAAACACCAAGCATAGAACCTGTTCCACCAATTGCAGCATTTTCAAATCTGAATTCTGTATCCGGATATGTTTTTTCAAACCAATCACAAGTACGTCCTGCCCAGCTTGTTTTAGGACTCGAAGCTCCGCACCCCTCCGTAATAGATCCGCCAATAAAACCAACACTAAGCTTCTTATCATGCTTCAGCCTATATATAGTGTTTTCAAGCATTTTTAATTTCTCCTTTCAATATGGGCAAAAACCCGTTATAAGGCGCTTCGGGAATTAATTCATTAAGGGACTTGCCCGTCAAACGGCGTGGCAACCTCCAGTAGGAGATTGTATCTCCCACTGAATGGTGAAATGTAATCCGCCGCCATAGAAGCGGTGAACATCTTCCCTAAGTTATAACTGCCGCCGAAAAAAGTAAGCGTATTCAAACGCCTTAAAAGCTAACGTCCTGACAGGCCAACGCCATAAAAATGGCGAGATATTTGCATTTAACTAATAATACCTGCACAAAAAAATGACTGCTCTAATATCAAAGTAGCGGAATTCCGCCTTTTTCACAGTTAAGATATGTCTCATCATCCCAGACCGATACCTGAACTTCACCTATATGCGCTTTTTGGAGAAGAAGCATACATAAACGCGACTGGCCGATACCTCCTCCGATTGTTAAAGGAAGCTTTCCTTCAAGAAGCATCTTATGATATGTAAACTCCCGGCGCTCATTCAGTCCAAGCTCAGACAGCTGACTGTCAAGCGACTTTTCATCGACACGAATTCCCATAGAAGACAGCTCAAATGCCATTTTCAGCACTTCGTTCCAAACAAGAATATCTCCGTTAAGATTCCAGTCGTCATAATCCGGGGCTCTTCCGTCATGTCTTAATCCTGAACGAAGCCTCTTTCCTATCTGCATAACAAAAACCGTTTTATGCTCACGAACAAAAGCATTTTCTCTTTCTTTAGGCAACAAATCCGGATATATATCTTCAAGCTCCTGAGAGGTAACAAACGTTACATTACGTCTGATCTCGCATGAAAGCCCTGGAAATTCTTTCTTCAGTTTTTCATTTGCATCACAAACAGCTCCGACGATTGCGGAAACAAAACAGCGAAGTGTAACTTCATTGCGTTCTTCGCGTGTGATTATCCGTTCCCAATCCCACTGATCGGTATAAACCGAATGCAGGTTATCCATCTCCTCATCGCGGCGAATTGCATTCATATCTGTGTATATGCCTTCACCCGGACTGAAGCCATACCGGAGAAGTGCCATACGTTTCCATTTCGCAAGCGAATGCACAACCTCCGCCTTAATATCAGTATTGGCAATGTCAAAGCTAACAGGACGTTCAGTACCGTTAAGATTATCATTCAGACCGGTAAGCGGATTCACAAAAAGAGGCGCCGTGACCCGTTTAAGATTTAAAGCCAATGCCAGGCCCTGCTGAAAACTCTGTTTAATTATGCCAATTGCCGTTTGGGTATCATACAAATCGAGAACCGGCATGTAGTTTTCCGGAATTATTGTATGCATAAATCACTCCATTTCCCGGATTCGGCAAATAATTCCGCCGTTTTATCCGATTATAAATGACAAAGATGCCGGAACCGCCGGCAAATAAAAATCAAAAGGACAAGAGCAATTATACCCTCTCCTCTGTTTTGATATAGTACTTTTATTGATTTATTTTACAACAAATCAGATACGATGTCAATAAGTTTAATTTAATTATACTCAAAAGTTTCAATATAAAGGCCTTTTTAAAATATATTTTTCTGATTTTATAGCTAAAAGCAAATGTCCCGCCTTTTTTATAGCGTCGAACTGTCAAGACAGCTGGTTCCGATTACCTTTCTTCGGCAGTGGTACAAATCCACCGGTGAAACGTTATATAACAGGCTTTTTGCCATTATTGAACGTATATCCGAGATATTTTCCCGATTTCTCAAGTCCGGAAAATTGTCTCTGACGCAGAACCTCATATACCGCAACCGCAACAGTATTTGAAAGATTAAGGCTTCTCAATTTATGCCGCATTGGAAGTCTCACACATCTTTCAAGATTAGATTCAAGAAGATCCTCCGGAAGTCCACGTGTTTCCTTTCCGAACACAAGAAAACAATTGTCCGGATAATCAACCTCAGAATAACAGCGCGGCGCCTTTGTAGAAAAGTAATAAAGAAAATCACTTCTATGTTTCTCCAAAAAATCATCTAAACTGTCATAGTACGTTATATTAAGCTCATGCCAATAATCAAGTCCAGCGCGTTTCAGCTTTCTGTCATCAATAGCAAAGCCAAGCGGTCTTACAAGATGAAGCTCAGCTCCGGTTGCCGCGCACGTTCGGGCAATATTTCCGGTATTTTGCGGAATTTCAGGCTCCACAAGAACAATATTAATCACAATAAATCATCATGCCTTTCCGACGTAAAAAAAGTATACATAACATAATAAGCTTATCATTTATCAGGCTATGCCCTTTGTACATACTCAAAATTCGGAGTAGATTTCACCTTCCGTGAAATAACGGTCTCTCTAACAGGAACTTCACGGAATTTTTCCATGTCCCTCAAACACATTATGAAAAATTCTCGCTAAAAATGGAATAACATACAAATCTATAGGACGGGCAGTAAGATTCATTATTAGTATCGCATATACAGTACTGTAAATTCCAACTCCAACGTATCTGAAAATCACAGTAAGTACACCGCATCCGAATCCAAAGAGAATTTTTCCAGATTTAAATAGCGGCGCAGTTGAAAAATCCGGCGCAAAATAAACTGCACATAAAGGTATCATACTACAAAGCATCTCAGTAATTGTAAATCTGTAGGACAGAAGATGACGGGGAAATATAAAATACAGCAATATTGTGACGGCAAGGAAACTAACCGGGACTTGCCATGAAATCACACGGCGTACAATAAGATATATAAGTCCTGCACAAATAAGAACAGCAGACACTTCTCCAATCGAACCAACGCGCTGACCAAGAATCATTTCCGCATACGATCCTGAAGGAAGTGATCTTCCGCATATAGCTGAGAGCGGATATACTCCTGATATTCCGCTGATCATTTCCTCAGTTGCAAGCAAAGACAGTCTTGAAAAGGGAGCAGTAAATACAGCTACCGATTCTCTGAAAACAATAGAAACCAATGCAAATCCTGCAAGGGATGGATTCAGAAGATTTTTTCCTATACCTCCGAATATTTCCTTGATCACTACTGTTCCGAAAAATGCCGCCACAACCGGAATCCATAGCGGAACCGCCGCAGGAAACAGAAGCGAAAGAAAGAGACCTTCTTTTGCCGCAGACATATTCTGAACAGTGACACGCCTGTGTATCAGATACTCAAACCAAAGTTCAAAACACACGCACGAAAGTACCGACACTAAGGAAACAAGAAGAACTCGAAAACCATACAGGTAAACCGCCCAGATAAGAAGCGGCACAGCAGCAATTATAAAATCAGTGTATATATTTCCCGGTGTCTTCCCGGCGGTGATATACGGAGAGTCAGAAAGTAATTTTTCACTGCTTTTAGAACGTGAAAAATTATTTATTATGCGTCCGGCAAAGCGGCTTTTCTTGCCTTTTACCAATGTATCAGTTTTCTTATCTTCCTGAATATCGTCTTTACCCACTGCTGAATTTTTGCTGTATTTTTTTTCAAACTTTTCATTAAATATACGCTTAAAAGCTTTTTTATTTCCGGACGGAGAAAAGTCTGATTTTTTTTCTGCATTATATACCGATTTCTGCTTTGAAGAAACAGCCTTGGTTTCGTCTGATACCGTATCGAGTTCGGCATTAAAAACTTCTTCGGCTTGTCTGCCTGTTCCAGAATATCTTTCCGATGCATTATCTCTTTTTTCTGAAGCTTCCGATTGATTTCTTTCCGAACCATCTTCACAGATTGTTTCGGATGATTTTTGATCGTTCTCAATATTTTCATTTTCTTTATCAAACTGATTGTATTTTTCAGCGAAAAAAAGCCGTGACTTATCAGCGGACAAGCTGCCCTTAAAATCAGAACTGCTTTCACTCACGCCAGAGCGGTCCTCACAAAGGTCGAAGGAATCCTCCGCATCAAATATATCGTCATCCGCATCATCATTGCTCAGATGAAACCCTGTTTTTTCAGATGTTTTCGCCTCAAAATTTGTATAAAAGCGAAAGAGTTCTTCCTCAACACTCTTTTTTTTGTTTTCCTTACCTCCGTCTGACATCCGGCGCCCCGGCCTCCTTCCGTGTTGCATCGTAAACGAGCTTTTTTCCCAGCCTTATATTTTTAACAAGCGGAATACCGCACGGACATATATAAGAACAGCATCCGCATTCAGTACAGTCTTTAATTCTAAACGATATACACTTTTTTGTATTTTTTAGAGCAGAAAAATTTGAAAGATAGATAGGTGCAAGATGCGCAGGACAGACTTCAACGCACTTTCCGCATCTGATGCAGTTTTTTATCTCTCGGTTTTCAATAACACAGTCAAACTGCAGCAATCTCATTCCGCGGTCAACAGTGTCATTTTCTCTGTATACCCTGCCCCTCATCCTTCCGCCTGCAATAATTCTCAGCGGTCTTTCCCAAAAACCACCGCATATATTTTCAAGCACAGATATTTCAGAACCATACGGAAGTATTACTGTCTTTGGTTTTCTTGGACAATCTCCTCCTACAGACAAAACCGCATTTGTACACGGAAGCCCTTCGGAAAAAGACGCAAAAAGCTCGACGCAGGATACGGCATCTATAACTGCATAACCGATTTCATACGGTCTTTTACCGTTTATAAGATTTGCTCCGGTGACTGAATTGATAACCTGCCCGTCCTCATAAAGCGGATACCTCTCAGCAGCAAAAACAACCGAAAATAATTTACTGCTTCCCTCTGCCTCCATAAAATGCTCCAGCTTTTCAGCCTGTCTCTTCATTGAATCAGAAAGAACAATTACCGCGTGTCTCAGTTCAAGAGCCTTTAAAATTATTTTAATCCCACAAAGCAGTCTCTCGGCATATTCAAGTATTACACAGTGACTAACCTTGTCATCCGGATCGCACGGCACTGCGTTTATAATGAGTTGTTTTGCAGCTCCGCGTGATTCTGATATGTTCTTCCATAAAGGGTATTTTTCTCTGCCTGCAACTCCGGTTTTACGGATAAATTCAATTAATTCATCTGGAGATGAATCTGCAAGACGTTTGCTGTACGGCTCTGGCGTTACAGTCTGATTGCTTCCGTCTCCGCGTATAATTATAAAACGGCGAAGTTCACCGTATATATCCTGTTTCTCCTCAATGCCGGTAACAGTTCCTGATATTCCGCTATAAATCGGGACTGAAAACTCACCGTCAGAATCAGCGATTAGCTGTCCGGCCAAAACCTTATCTCCCGAAGATACTGCCGGTACAGCGGTCTCTCCGTTATATCCGTCCAAAGAAATCTTCACATATGAAACATCAGAAATTATGCACAATTCTTCACTTGAATTTTGACGCATGCGACGAAAGCTAACTCCGCCGCTCCCATGGGAAAGTTTAGATGTCACCGAGATCACCTCCGGATATTTTGGGATTTATAAACTAATTTGGTGTTATATACTTAATTAAATTTAAGCATACGCTTTATTTATTATACAACATTTGAGCTTAAATTACAATGAAAATCGAAAGAAAATCGTATAAACATTTTATTAAAAATCGAATTAAAACTATTGACAAGAAAAAAAAACTGTGATATAATAGATAAGCGTTGAGCATTTCTGACGCAGTTTTATAATATGGCGGAATAGCTCAGCTGGCTAGAGCATCCGGTTCATACCCGGCAGGTCGAGAGTTCGAATCTCCC
>CABPZV010000014.1 GCA_902462015.1 uncultured Eubacteriales bacterium
AAAGAGATTTTGCAAGTGTTTTTAATATTTTCCTGAAAAATTATTTAATATGATTATTTAATGGCACATATGAACGGAATGTAAAATAAAAAAAATCAAAATTTACAAATTTCTTTGTATACGATTGTTGACAAAAAAATCCTGTTGTGATATCATATACTTTACATTCGCTTTTTTGCAGATTTCGGAATTGTAGTATCCAAACCTGTTTATTTAAGGCGATATTATATATGCTAATAATTAGCTGATTCAATGCTTAGCTAATGGTAAACATTTAGCTGAAAATGAATGGAATAGAACTTGTGAGACTGAAATATGGGAATGAAATACTGTCCAGGAGAGTAAAGCCTGCTTATAATTCGGCTGTAACCAGCATGCCGTAGGGGTGACTTTGCTTGTTCGGGATAGGTTTTGTTCCCGTATTTTTCCGTAAAACGGTTTTTCTCTGTTTGTTCGCAGCGATTACCGTGTGTCGGTACGGCGGCGGTATTATCCAAATTTTTTGAAGGAGTGATTATTCAGATGGTAAAGCCCCAGAAGCTTGGAAAAAATGTGCGAATGAGCTTTTCCAAGATTGATGAAGCGCTTGATCTGCCAAATCTTATAGATGTGCAGAAAAAGTCCTATGAATGGTTTATAAATGAAGGGCTTATGGAAGTGCTTCGCGATGTGTCTCCGATTACCGATTATTCGGGGAACCTCGAAATTGAGTTCATCGATTATTCAATTGATCCTAAGCCGAAATACTCAGTTGCGGAGTGCAAGGAAAGAGATGTCAACTATGCGGCGCCGCTTCGCGTAACTGTGAGGCTTTACAACAAAACGACCGGTACGCCTATTGTGAAACAGATATTTATGGGCGATTTTCCGATTATGACCGAAAATGGTACGTTTATTATCAACGGGGCAGAGCGTGTAATCGTGTCACAGATTGTCCGTTCTCCCGGAATGTACTATGATTCAATGATAGATAAAACCGGAAAGAAGATATATACAGCTCAGGTAATTCCCTACCGTGGTGCATGGATAGAATACGAGACTGATATGAATGACGTCATGTATGTCCGTATCGATAAAAACCGTAAAATGCCGCTTACTATTTTTATCCGGGCTCTCGGTTTTGATACAGAGCAGGAAATTATTGATCTCGTCGGAGATGACCATTATATTCGCGAGACGCTGGCAAAGGACGATATGGAGAATGAAGCTCAAAAGTATTCAACGAGTGCTTCCGATGAGGCTCTCAAGGATATTTACAAGCGCCTTCGTCCCGGAGATCCACCACTTGTAGAAAGCGCGCAGCTTCTCATAAACAATATGTTTTTTGATCCTAAGCGCTATGATCTCATGTCCGTAGGGCGGTATAAATATGATAAAAAGATGGATCTGGAGGATAGGCTCCGCGGACAGGTGCTTGCTCGTCCCTGCATAAGCCTTGTAACAGGCGAGGTGATCGGTTCGGATGGGGATATTATCGATGACTCTTTGCTTGAAAAGCTCCGCGCCGGTGCGGTAAACGAGGCGTATATCCGTGCAAGCGACGGTTCTGAGCTTAAGCTTCTCTCTAATGGAATGGTATATCCGAAAGCTATACTTGGTTATGACCTTACTGATATCGGTATTAAGCATAAGGTGCGCTACAGCGTTCTTTCCGACATTATAAATAAGGTCGGAACCGATGAAGAAGATTTAAAATGTGAGGCGAAAAAACGTCTTGCTGAGCTGTCACCGAAACACATAACACGGGACGACATCCTTGCTTCTATAAGCTATATGATCGGTCTTTTTCATGATGTCGGGACGACGGATGACATCGACCATCTTGGAAACCGTCGTCTGCGTTCCGTGGGCGAACTTCTCCAGAATCAGCTTCGCATAGGCTTTTCGCGTATGGATAAAATCGTCAAGGAGCGTATGACCGTTCATGACAGCGAATCAATTACTCCAGAAGCTCTTATAAACATCCGTCCAATTGTCACGGCTATAAGGGAATTTTTCGGTTCTTCTCCGCTTTCACAGTTTATGGATCAGAATAATCCGCTTGCTGAGCTGACTCACAAGCGCCGTCTTTCTGCTCTTGGTCCCGGAGGCTTGTCGAGAGATAGGGCATCGTTTGAGGTGCGTGATGTTCACTATACTCACTATGGCCGTATGTGCCCTATTGAGACGCCTGAAGGTCCTAACATCGGACTTATTTCATATCTTGCAACTTACGCAAGTATTAACGAGTATGGATTTATTGAAGCTCCGTACCGTAAAGTTGATAAAGCTACCGGAACGGTTACATTTGAAATTGATCACATGACCGCCGATATTGAGGACAATTATATTGTCGCTCAGGCAAATGAACCGCTCGATGAAAACGGTCATTTTGTAAATAAGAAGGTTACTGCGCGGTACCGTGCGGAGATTATTCAGGTTGACGCTTCTAAGGTTGACTATATGGATGTATCTCCTAAGATGGTAGTGTCTGTTGCGACCGCTATGATACCGTTCCTTGAAAACGATGATAACTCACGCGCCCTTATGGGGTCGAACATGCAGAAGCAGGCGGTGCCGCTTATGGTGACGGAATCTCCTATTGTCGGAACCGGTATGGAATACAAAGCCGCTGTTGATTCAGGGGTTGTAGTATGTGCAAAGCGCGCCGGTACCTGCGAGCGTGTGACAGCCGATGAAATTACTGTAAGAGCCCATGACGGAACAAAGGATGTATATCACCTGATAAAATTCAAGCGTTCCAATCAGGGTACATGTGTCAACCAGCGTCCGATAGTAAACGTTGGAGATTTGATTGAAGAAGGCGAGGTTATTGCCGACGGACCTGCTACTTCAAACGGAGAAATTTCGCTTGGCAAAAACGCTCTCATTGGATTTATGACATGGGAGGGTTATAACTACGAGGACGCGGTGCTTCTCAATGAGCGTCTTGTCCGCGATGATGTATATACGTCGATTCATATTGAAAAATATGAGCATGAGGCACGCGACACTAAGCTTGGACCGGAGGAGATCACGCGCGAAATTCCAAATGTAGGCGATGATGCTCTGAAAGATCTCAACGCGGAGGGTATAATCCGTATCGGAACAGAAGTCAGATCAGGGGATATCCTTGTCGGAAAGGTTACTCCAAAAGGAGAAACCGAGCTTACGGCTGAGGAACGGCTTCTGCGTGCAATTTTCGGGGAAAAAGCGCGAGAGGTGCGAGATACTTCGCTTCGCCTGCCTCACGGTGAGTCAGGTATAATCGTCGATGTGCGTACATTTACTAAAGAGGACGGGGACGAGCTTCCTCCGGGTGTCAATAAGGTGGTACGCGTTTATGTTGCCCAGAAACGAAAGATTTCTGTCGGAGACAAAATGGCGGGACGTCATGGAAATAAAGGTGTTGTTTCAAGAATTCTTCCTCCTGAGGATATGCCCTTTCTTGAGGACGGTACTCCGCTTGATATCGTGCTTAATCCTCTCGGCGTTCCTTCACGAATGAATATCGGTCAGGTACTTGAGGTACATTTGGGAATTGCTGCACGCAAGCTTGGCTGGAAGGTCATGACTCCTGTGTTTGACGGCGCACATGAAGCTGATATCACCGAATGTCTTAAAATGGCAAATCTGCGTCCCGACGGAAAAGCCGTGCTTTATGACGGAAGAACCGGAGAGCCTTTTGATAATCCTGTAACTGTAGGCATCATGTATTATCTCAAGCTCCATCATCTGGTTGACGATAAAATTCACGCACGTTCGACAGGACCGTATTCTCTTGTTACTCAGCAGCCTCTCGGCGGAAAAGCACAGTTCGGCGGCCAGCGTTTCGGAGAAATGGAAGTATGGGCACTCGAGGCATACGGAGCAGCGTATACTCTCCAGGAGATACTCACATTCAAGAGTGATGATGTCACCGGACGTGTAAAAGCTTTCGAAGCGATTGTAAAAGGACAGAATATTCCTACTCCCGGCGTACCTGAATCCTTCAAGGTGCTTGTCAAGGAGCTTCAGTCTTTGGCTCTCGATATAAGAGTGCTCGATAAGGAAGGAAATGAAATTGAACTGTCGACTCTCGGAGAGGAAGAGGCTGACGCACCTGTATTTGTCAGCGAAACGGAATCTGAGGATGTTAGCAGCGAATATATGAACGCATCCGTTGTCAATGATATCGGCGAAAATCACGATGCGTATGACACAGAAGACGATGAAGATGATGTTTTCGCGGTTGAATCGGAAGAGGATGAATTCGGAGACGGATTTGATATCGGCTCTGAAGACGGTATGATGACAGATGACGAAAATAACTGACAGAGTAAAGAGTCTGAAAGAAAAATCTTCAGACCAAAGTTTCGCGCCTTGCCGGTCAGGCAGGCCGGCATTTCGGCGCAGCCGAAACCGGCCGAAACTTTAAGTATGTACGAAAGGCATGGTCATAGCTATGGAACATAATACCTTTGATTCTATACAAATCGGATTGGCATCTCCTGAGATGATACTGAAATGGTCGCACGGCGAGGTGACGAAGCCGGAGACTATCAACTACAGAACTCTTAAACCTGAAAGAGACGGCTTGTTCTGCGAGCGCATTTTCGGGCCGACTAAGGACGGCGAGTGTGCCTGCGGTAAATATAAACGTATACGCAACAAGGAATTTCACGTTTGTGAAAAATGCGGTGTCGAAGTAACTACGAAGAAAGTTCGCCGCGAACGTATGGGGCATATTCAGCTCGCGGCTCCCGTATCGCATATCTGGTATTTCAGAGCTGTGCCGTCACGCATGAGTCTGCTGCTTGATATACCGCTGCGTTCACTGGAAAAGGTTCTTTACTTTGCTTCTTATATTGTAATCGATCCGGGTGAAACTCCTCTTGCGAGAAATCAGCTTCTCACTGAGAATGAATATAAATCATATTACGAAAAGTATGAGAATTCTTTCAGGGTAGGTATGGGAGCAGAGGCTATTAAGGAGCTTCTTTCCGAGCCTATTCTTAACATTGAACAGCTCTCTGCTGAGCTTCGAGAACAGCTTGACGGAGCAACCGGTCAGAAGAAAATACGCCTGAGCAAGCGCCTTGAGGTTGTTGAAGCATTCCGCAAATCCGGAAACCGTCCGGAATGGATGATTCTTGATGTGATTCCTGTAATTCCTCCGGAAATCCGACCAATGGTTCAGCTTGACGGAGGACGTTTTGCGGCGAGCGATCTCAACGATCTTTACCGCCGCGTTATCGGAAGAAACAACAGACTGAAAAATCTTCTTCAGATGGGTGCACCGGACATTATTATACGCAATGAAAAGAGGATGCTTCAGGAAGCTGTTGACGCGCTGATTGACAACGGCCGCCGCGGAAAGCCGGTAACCGGGCCGAGCAACCGTCCGCTCAAGTCTCTTTCTGAGATGCTTCGCGGAAAGCAGGGGCGTTTCCGTCAGAATCTTCTTGGAAAGCGTGTCGACTATTCGGGGCGTTCGGTTATTGTTGTCGGACCTGAACTTAAAATATATCAGTGCGGACTTCCAAAAGAAATGGCTCTCGAGCTTTTTAAGCCTTTCGTAATGAAACGGCTCGTAGAGACCCAGAAAGCTTCAAATATTAAAGACGCTAAAAAGAAGGTAGAGAAGGTTGCCCCTGAGGTATGGGACGCTCTTGAAAATGTAATCAAGGAGCATCCTGTACTTCTCAATCGCGCACCGACGCTTCACCGTCTTTCAATTCAGGCGTTTGAGCCTATTCTCGTTGAAGGACGTGCAATAAAGCTCCATCCGCTTGTATGTACTGCTTTCAACGCGGACTTTGACGGAGACCAGATGCCTGTTCATGTTCCGCTCTCATCCGAGGCACAGGCTGAGGCAAGATTTCTTATGCTCTCTGCAGGAAATCTGCTTAAGCCAGCGGACGGACGCGCGGTTACTGTTCCTTCTCAGGATATGGTGCTTGGCTGTTATTATCTGACCATGGATAAGCCAGGAGAACCGGGAGAGGGACATGTGTTCCGTGATTTCGACGAGGCTATGATGGCTTATGAGAACGGTTTGCTGGGACTTCACGCCCCGATTAAGATCCGCGTCAGCCGTGAGATTGACGGTAAAGTTCATACCGGAATTATAGATGCTACCCTCGGTCGTTTGATATTTAACCGCCCGCTTCCACAAGACCTCGGTTATGTCGACCGTTCGGACCCGTCTAAGCTGCTCGATCTTGAAATCACATTCAAATGCGGAAAGAAGCAGCTCGGACAGCTTATCGACAGATGCATAAATACTCACGGGATTCCGGAAACAGCCCGTGTGCTTGACGAAATAAAATCGATGGGCTACAAATATTCCACCAAGGCTGCGATGTCGATTTCGATTGCCGACATTACTATTCCAAAGAAAAAATACGAACTTGTAAAGCAGGCGGAGGCGGATGTCGATACTATCACCCACAGCTACATGCGCGGTGAGCTTACCGATGAAGAACGGTACAACAATGTTATCGCTATCTGGGATCAGGCTACAAAAGATGTCGTTGCTGCTCTTCAGGATAGCTTTGACGATTATAACTCTATAAAAATGATGTCTGACTCGGGAGCCCGCGGTAATATAACCCAGATGCGTCAGCTTGCCGGAATGCGCGGACTTATGTTTGCCACAAACGGTATGACTATGGAAATTCCGATTAAGTCGAACTTCCGCGAAGGCCTTAATATACTTGAATACTTTATGGCAGCGCGCGGAGCCCGTAAATCTCTTTCAGATACGGCACTTAAAACTGCTGACTCCGGATATCTTACAAGACGTCTTGTCGATGTTTCTCAGGACGTGATTATACGTCATGAAGACTGCGGCGTAAAAGAGGGACTTTGGGTGAGCGCTATAACAGACGGAAACGATGTTATAGAGCCGCTTGCAGAAAGACTTCTCGGCAGATATACTGTCGGAGATGTCGTTGATCCGAAAACCGGTGAGATTATTGCCCCGGATAATACTATGCTCAGTGATTCTCAGGTTAAGAAGATTACTGCTGCAGGGATCGAAAAAGTTCAGATAAGAACTATTTTGAAATGTCGTTCAAAGCATGGCGTATGTGCTCACTGTTACGGAGCTGATCTTGCTTCAGGAAAGCTTGTAAGTGTCGGAGAAGCCGTCGGTATAATTGCAGCGCAGTCTATCGGTGAACCCGGCACGCAGCTTACGATGAGAACCTTCCATACAGGCGGTGTTGCAGGTTCAAATATTACTCAGGGTCTTCCGAGAGTTGAAGAACTTTTCGAATCGCGTACTCCCAAAAAGGCTGCTGTTCTTGCCAAATGCAGTGGTACTCTCTCAATTCCTGAGGAGAAGCGCCGTAAGATTGTCCGTATTAATCCTACCGAGACTGATCCTGTTCCGGCTGATGAAAAGGAAAAGGAACATTCTATTCCTTACGGGATGAAGCTGCGCTTCGAGGAAGGGGATTATGTCCGGAAGGGAGAACCTCTTACAGAAGGTCAGCTTTCTCCGTCTGATATTACCGAGATTCTCGGTCTTGACGCTGTATACGATTATATTATCCGTGAGGTTCAGCGTGTTTACCGTATGCAGTCTGTTGAGGTTAATGATAAGCATATCGAGGTCATCGCCCGTCAGATGACGCGAAAGGTCAGGGTGATAGACTCCGGTGATACCGGGCTTCTCAATGCAAGTATGGTGGATGTCACCGAGTATGAAAGTGAAAACGAAGCAATTCAGGCAAGAATCGACGCGGGAGAAACCGAACTCCGCAAGGCGGTTATCAAGCCGGTTCTTCTCGGTATCACAAAAGCATCGCTTCTTACGGAGTCTTTCCTTTCTGCAGCTTCTTTCCAGGAGACAACCAAGGTTCTTACCGAGGCGGCTATCAAGGGTAAAGTCGATCATTTGCTTGGGCTTAAGGAAAATGTTATCATTGGTAAGCTTATTCCTGCCGGAACCGGTATGGAATGTTACCGGAATGTCGAAATTGAACACAGAAATCTGCCTGATATTTACGACTATGATGACGAAGAAGAGGAAGAGGATTACGAGTACGATTATGGGGAAGAGCAGGAAGAGACCCCTTTGCTTTGAGATGAATATTTCGGGTGTTGTCCAATTGTGCAAAAAGACGAAAGTTTTGTATAAATCGCTTTTGACTTGACAATTATAGGAATAAAGTGATATAATATACCGCGTGGGCTGTGAAACTGCTGCATTATTATATTGCTGCAGCTTCACTCACATATATTTATTATTTTTGAAGAAGGAGGAGAAGTATGCCAACCTTTAATCAGCTTGTAAAGCAAGGCCGTAAGGATAAGAGCTATAAGTCAAAGTCGCCTGTTCTGCAGAAGGGATTTAACTCTATTAAGAACGTACGTACAGATGCAAGCGCACCTCAAAAGCGCGGAGTTTGCACAAAGGTTACTACAGTTAATCCTAAAAAGCCTAACTCTGCACTTCGTAAAATTGCCAGAGTAAGACTTACAAACGGTATGGAGGCAACGACTTACATTCCGGGTATCGGACACAATCTTCAGGAACACTCTGTCGTTTTGATCAGAGGCGGAAGAGTTCGTGATTTGCCCGGTGTGCGTTATCACGTCATCCGCGGTACGCTGGACGCCCAGGGCGTTGCGAACCGCCGTCAGGGACGCTCAAAATACGGCGTCAAGAGACCGAAATCCTAAGCCTTGAAGCGTTAGTTTGAAAAGCGCCGTATTTGCGGTGCGGCCTCAGCATTACAGTAGAATGAAAACGAGCTGTATCGGCAACTTTTCCTATACAACAAGTAAACTGTGGCCTCAGCATTAACGAAACATCATCAAGGTATGATTTCGAGTACCGATGATATCATATTCTTATGAAGGAGGGAAGAACAGTGCCAAGAAGAGGTCAGATATCAAAAAGAGATGTGCTGCCGGATCCGCTGTACAATTCCAAGCTTGTTACCAAGCTTATTAATAACATTATGTATGACGGAAAAAAGGGTGTAGCACAGAAAATTGTTTATGATGCTTTTAAAATTGTCGAGGAGAAGCTTGGAAAGAATCCTCTCGACGCATTTATTGAAGCGCTTAACAATATTATGCCGAGCCTGGAAGTAAAGGCTAAACGTGTAGGCGGTTCAACGTATCAGGTTCCGCTTGAAGTACGTCCCGAACGCCGCCAAACTCTCGGACTCCGTTGGATTACAGGCTACGCCAGACTTCGCAGTGAAAGAACGATGTCGGAGAGACTTGCGGGAGAAATCATGGATGCTCTCAATAATACCGGCGGGGCTGTAAAGAAAAAGGACGAGACACATCGTATGGCAGAAGCAAACAAGGCTTTTGCACATTACAGATATTAATTTCAGACAGATTAAAAAAAGGCTGTAAATGTCATATTTTTGTGTATTATTTACAAGTCGGATTTTTAAGCCTGATTTGCTTGATTTTATGTTTGTATATAAATTTTAATTATTTAAAACTGCAAGGAGCAATTTAATGCCAAGAGAATATACACTTGAAAGAACAAGAAATATCGGCATTATGGCGCATATCGACGCTGGAAAAACTACTACCACTGAGCGTATTTTGTTCTATACGGGACGTACGCATAAGATCGGAGAAGTTCATGAGGGCGCGGCAACAATGGACTGGATGGAGCAGGAGCAGGAGCGCGGTATTACAATTACATCTGCTGCGACAACCTGTTTCTGGAGCGGTGAAAATAATCAGTATCCGAAACACCGTATCAATATTATCGATACTCCCGGTCACGTTGACTTTACTGTTGAAGTAGAGCGTTCACTGCGTGTTCTTGACGGTTCCGTTACGGTTTTCTGTGCTAAGGGAGGGGTTGAACCCCAGTCTGAAACCGTTTGGCGACAGGCGGATAAGTACGGTGTTCCGCGTATGGCTTATGTCAATAAAATGGACATAAACGGCGCTGACTTTTTCCATGTTGTTCAGATGATGCGCGATCGTCTTAAAACGAATCCCGTACCGATTCAGCTTCCTATCGGAGCTGAGGATACTTTCCGCGGTATTGTTGATCTGATCGATATGAAAGCCGATGTTTATTACGATGATCTTGGAAAAGATATGAGAGTGGAAGATATTCCTGATGATATGAAGGAAATCTCCGAAAAATATCACAAAGAGATGATCGAGGCAATTGCCGAGTGCGACGAAGAGCTTTTTGAGCTCTATTGTGCGGACGAGGAAATTTCCAAAGATATGATTAAAAACGCAATTCGCAAGGGTACAATTGCAAATAAGATTGTTCCTGTCGTCTGCGGCACCTCTTACAGAAACAAAGGTGTGCAGAAGCTGCTTGACGCGATTGTCGATTATATGCCTTCTCCGTTGGACGTTCCTGCTATCAAGGGTGTAAATCCTAATACCGAACAGGAAGAGGAGCGTCATTCAAGCGATGAGGAGCCGTTTGCAGCTCTTGCGTTTAAGATTATGACAGACCCGTTTGTAGGTAAGCTTTGCTTTATGCGTGTTTACTCAGGGTCTATTCAGACAGGTTCAACCGTTTACAATTCCAATAAGGATGACAAGGAGCGTCTCGGACGTATTCTGCAGATGCACGCAAATAACCGTCAGGATATTGACTGTGTATATGCTGGGGATATAGCTGCTGCTGTTGGTCTTAAAAATACCACAACGGGAGACACTCTCTGTGATGAAAAGAATCCTATTATACTTGAGTCTATGGAGTTTCCGGAGCCCGTTATAAGAGTTGCGATTGAACCGAAGACAAAAGCAGGCCAGGAAAAGATGGGCATTGCTCTCTCAAAGCTTGCGGAGGAAGACCCGACTTTCCGTACCTATACAGACGAGGATACCGGGCAAACTATCATTGCCGGAATGGGTGAACTTCATCTTGAAATCATTGTTGACAGACTTCTGCGTGAATTCAAGGTTGAGGCAAACGTAGGTAAGCCTCAGGTAGCATATAAGGAGACTATCCGCAAGAGCGCGGATCAGGATACCAAGTATGTAAGACAGTCCGGAGGTAAAGGACAGTACGGTCATTGTAAGATTACAATTGAACCTAACGAGCCGGGCAAGGGATATGAATTTATCAATAAAATTGTCGGCGGAGCAATTCCGAAAGAATATATTCCTGCTGTCGATGCCGGAATTCAGAGCGCAATGCAGGCCGGTGTTGTTGCCGGCTACAATGTAGTTGACGTCAAGGTAACACTTTACGATGGTTCTTACCATGAAGTCGACTCTTCAGAAATGGCATTCAAAATTGCCGGATCTATGGCTTTTAAGGAAGCTATGAGAAAGGCAGACCCAGTGCTAACCGAGCCGATTATGAGAGTCAATGTTATCACTCCTACCGAGTATATGGGTGATATTATCGGCGATCTTAACTCAAGACGCGGTCAGATTCAGGGTATGGAAGAGGTTTCAGGCGCTGAACAGATCTTTGCATTTGTTCCGCTCTCCGAGATGTTCGGTTATTCCACCGAGCTTCGTTCACGTTCACAAGGACGTGCGCAGTATACGATGGAGCCGAGTCATTTCGCAGAGGTGCCTAAATCAATACAGGAAACACTTGTTTCCAAGCGTGCTAACAATTAACATTAAAATAAAATTAGGAGGCTAATGTTATGGCAAAGGAAAAATTTGAACGTACAAAACCCCATGTCAACATAGGAACAATCGGTCACGTTGACCACGGTAAGACAACTCTTACTGCTGCAATTACAAAGACTCTTTCACTTACAAACGGTAATATTGAATTCCTCGCTTACGATCAGATCGATAACGCACCTGAAGAAAAAGCAAGAGGTATTACAATCAATACCCGTCACGTTGAGTACGAGACAGCTAACCGTCACTATGCTCACGTTGACTGCCCCGGCCATGCTGACTATATTAAGAACATGATTACCGGTGCAGCTCAGATGGATGGTGCAATTCTTGTTGTTGCAGCTTCCGACGGTCCTCTTCAGCAGACACGCGAGCACGTTTTGCTTGCTCGTCAGGTTGAAGTTCCTGCAATCGTTGTATATCTCAACAAGACAGACCTCGTTGATGATGAAGAGCTTCTTGAGCTTGTAGAAATGGAAATCCGTGACCTTCTCAGCCAGTACGGCTTCCCGGGTGACGATGTTCCGATTATCCGCGGCTCTGCTCGTGAGGCTCTTATGAGTGAAAGCAAGGATCCAAACGATCCTGTTTACTCTTCCATTCTTGAGCTTATGAACGCAGTTGACGAGTACATTCCTACTCCCGACCGTAAGGCTGACCTTCCTTTCCTTATGCCTGTAGAGGACGTATTCTCCATTACAGGACGTGGAACGGTTGCAACAGGTCGTGTAGAACGCGGAACCGTCAAGGTTGGCGATGAAATTGAAATCGTCGGTCTTTCTGAGGAAAAGAAAAAATCAACCGTTACAGGAGTTGAGATGTTCCATAAGCTTCTCGATCAGGCAGAAGCTGGTGATAACATCGGTGTTCTTCTCCGTGGTATTCAGAAAAACGAGATCGAACGTGGACAGGTTATTTGTGCACCGGGTTCTGTTCATCCTCATACAAAATTCGTTGGTCAGGTTTACGTTTTGACTGAAAAGGAAGGCGGACGTTCAAAGCCGTTCTTCCCTGGCTACCGTCCTCAGTTCTACTTCAGAACAACAGACGTTACCGGTATAATCAGTCTTCCTGAAGGTGTTGACATGTGCCGTCCTGGCGATAATGTTGATATGACAGTTGATCTTATTACTCCTATCGCTATGGAAAAAGGACTTCGTTTTGCTATCCGTGAGGGCGGCAGAACAGTTGGTTCCGGCGTTGTAACAGAGATTATTGAGTAATTTTTGATCTTTGTGTAAATTCCTTATAACTGATTCACTCTGTAAAGTCCCTTATGCGAAAGGCTAAGGGACTTTCTTAGTGAAATAGAGTACGCAAGCGTTTCGTTAAATATAACTATTATATGGCCAGCGGTCATTATACGGTGATTCTAATGTCAAATATCCTTTATGTTTTTTTTATTTCGATGCTGCCGATTCTTGAGCTTAGAGCTTCGATTCCTGTCGGTTACGCGTTCGGCTTTCCCATTATTTTAAATATCTTTATAAGTGTTATCGGAAATATGCTGCCAATTCCGTTTATTTTGATTTTTATTAATAAGATTTTACATTTTATGAGTCATTCCAAAATAAGTTTTTTCAATAAAACAGCAGGTTTTGTTTTAAAAAAAGCCGACAAAAATAAAGATAAAATTACAAAGTATGCGACATGGGGGCTTTTTCTCTTCGTTGCAATCCCACTTCCGGGAACAGGGGCCTGGACGGGCGCTCTTGTTGCATCTCTGCTTGATATGAAACGAAGTAAGGCTTTAATTTCGATTTTTGCAGGTGTTCTTGCTGCCGCAACTCTTGTTTCTCTCATTTGCTATGGATTTATTGACTTTTTAAGATTTCTTATATAGCATATGTGGTTAGATTGTATCTGAAAAATTTATACTAAAACGGCATTGGCTTTTATATATCATTTACTTTACGTTTATGTTACCGTTATTTTCGAACATTTTTTAAAGTTAGAATACGTGGATATCATTATATTTACAATTTGTACATATAATGGTGTTTTGATATACAAATCCTCTATGATATACTATAATAGATGTATTTTAGATATATTCTATAGATATTTTTTAATATACAATAAAGATATAGGTTTATTGCTTTTATTCCGGGAGAAAGGAAGCCTTTGCAGTACAAAGGCATGGTAATTATTATAATGAAAAAGCTGTTTACGTCAGAATCGGTTACCGAAGGACATCCTGATAAAATCTGTGACAAAATCTCGGACGCAATACTTGACGAATTTTTGCGTCAGGACAAACTGTCTCGCGTTGCATGTGAGACGACTACGACGACCGGCATTATTTCGGTTATGGGAGAGGTTACTGCAGAAGCATATGTTGATTTTCAGTCTGTTGTAAGGAACACTGTTCGTGAAATCGGATACAACAATTCGGCGTATGGTTTTGACTGTGATACCTGTGCAATTATAAATTCTATACACGAGCAGTCACCTGACATTGCTCTCGGAGTCGATAAGGCATTCGAAGCTAAAAGCGGTTCTATTACCGACAGCTTTGATACCGGAGCAGGAGATCAGGGAATGATGTTCGGTTTTGCATGTAGTGAGACTCCGGAGCTTATGCCTATGCCGATTCAAATGGCACATTCATTGGCTAAGCGGCTCACTGCGGTCAGAAAAAACGGGACTTTGCCATATCTGCGTCCTGACGGAAAAACTCAGGTTACAATAGAATATGATGGGGAGCGTCCTGTCCGCGTTGATACCATAGTAATATCTACACAGCATGCGCCTGATGTTACAATAGAGAAGATTCGTGAGGACCTTATAAAAAATGTAATTGAGCCAGTGATATCTGAAGAATTCATAGATAACGAAACGGTTATTTATGTAAACCCTACAGGAAGATTCGTTGTCGGAGGTCCCATGGGAGACAGCGGACTTACAGGACGTAAAATTATTGTTGATACATACGGAGGTTATTCACGTCATGGCGGCGGAGCTTTTTCTGGGAAAGATCCGACAAAGGTTGACAGAACTGCCGCTTATGCTGCACGGTATCTTGCAAAAAATATTGTGGCAGCCCATCTTGCTGATAAATGTGAGGTTCAGCTTGCATATGCTATCGGGGTTGCAAAACCGGTTTCCGTTATGTTCGATACTTTTGGCACAGCTAAAATCAGTGAAGCTGATTTGTACGAGCGTGTAACTAAAAATATGGATCTTCGCCCGGCTGCAATTATTGAGCGTTTCGATCTGCGCAGGCCGATTTATAAAGAGCTTGCAGCATATGGTCATATGGGTCGTGAAGATCTTAAAGCCCCTTGGGAAAATCTTGATATGGCTTCATCAATTTCATAAAAATCAGTTTTACTTAGGTTTGATATATTAATCTGATAGATTGAATCTTTATTTAATAAAGTTTGCTTTAACCTGCAAAGCAGTGCAATGCATTATAGGATTTTGCTTTGCACTGCTTTATCTATATGTTATTTGTTTTTGATATTTGGTTGTGTTAGTTATATCGCAATTCTGCGGATAGACAGAAAAATAGGGTGAATATGGATAACAGAGATGAAAGTTCATTTGAATATACCGTAGCAAACGATAAGGTACAGTCCGCAGACGATCGGAGTGAAAAAATTTCCGGGGTTGTCGAAAGAGTTGTTTTTTCAAATGAAGAAAATGGATATGCTGTTTGTGAAGTATCTGTCGTTTCTGAAGAAGGCGGAGAAATTTTAATAACGCTTGTGGGAACTATGCCGTTTATTGCTGAGGGAGAGGTTATTCGGGCTTCCGGAAAATGGATTGTTCATCCGTCTTTTGGAAAGCAGTTTTCTGTTGAATATTATGAAAAGGAGCTTCCTTCCGGTGAGGCTTCTATTCTTCGCTATCTTTCTTCGCGTACGGTTAAAGGAATCGGACCGAGCTCGGCAAAGAAGATCGTTGAGAAATTCGGTTCAGATACCTTTGATGTTCTCGAAAACCATCCTGAATGGCTCGAAGAAATTCCCGGAATTTCTTCTTCGAAAGCGAAGATAATCAGTGAGAGCTTTAAACAGCAGTTTGGAGTTCGGTCGGTCATGATGTTTTGTCATGATTATATCGGACCGGCATCGGCAATGAAGATATACAAAAAATGGGGCGGCGATTCTATCGACACAATAAAAAGTAATCCTTATTTGCTTTGCGACGAGATATACGGAATGGGCTTTGAGCGCGTAGACCGTATGGCGGTATCCCTTGGATTTGCGGGGAACTGTCCGGAACGGATAATGGCAGGTATGAAATATCTTCTGAGTTATAACGCAAATTCAAATGGTCATACATATATACCAAAAGACCGGTTAATTGCCGCGTCTGTGCGGTTGCTCTCTGTCGAAGAAAATGAGGCGGAAAATGCGCTTGCAGGCCTTGAGGGAATGGCTCAGGTTAAGATTCTCAGCCGTTGCGGCAGAGAATGCGTTTATCTTAGCAGATATTATGATGCTGAGCATTATATAGCTGAAAAGCTTGATTTGCTTGACCGCGTGTGCCCCAAAATCGATATGTCGGATCTTGAGCGTTTTATAGAGCTTGCCGAAACTGAAAACGGAATAACCTATGCAAAAGCACAGCGAAAGGCGATTGTAAATGTTCTTACGAGCGGTGTTATGATTCTGACCGGAGGTCCGGGTACAGGAAAAACTACTGTAATACGTGCGGTTATCTCGCTTTTTGAAGATATGAAGATGAAGGTTCTTCTTTCAGCCCCTACAGGACGTGCGGCAAAAAGAATATCAGAATCTACCGGACACGAAGCAGGAACTGTTCACCGTATGCTTGAAATGGAGTATTCGGAGGGACGGGAGCCGGTATATAAAAAGAATGAAAACGATACGCTTGACGCAGATGTAATTATAGTGGATGAATCTTCCATGATAGATATTCTCCTTATGAATGCGCTATGTAAGGCGATAAAGCCTGGGACAAGACTTCTCCTTATAGGAGATTCGGATCAGCTTCCATCTGTCGGAGCGGGAAATGTTCTGAGCGACATAATACGCAGTGAACGGTATAATACGGTAATGCTTCGTGAGATTTTCAGACAGGCGAGAGCAAGCTTGATTATTACCAATGCTCATGCGATTAACAACGGCGAATATCCTGACCTTGATATAAAAGACAATGACTTTTTCTTTCTGACGCGCCAGAGCGCGGCCGAAGTTGCAGAAACTGTAGCGGCGCTTTGCCGTACAAGGCTGCCTAATGCTTACGGGGAAAAAATCCGATCCAAAATTCAGGTAATTGCGCCGTCGCGTAAAGGACCGGCAGGAACTGAATCTCTTAACATACTGCTGCAGCGTGGACTGAACCCTCCCGACCAGAAAAAGAAAGAGAAGAAATTTAGGGATATCGTTTTTCGCGAGGGCGACAAAATTATGCAGGTACGCAACAACTACGAGTTGGGTTGGGAGAAAAGCGGAATCACCGGAGGCGTAACAGAGGGTACAGGTATTTTTAACGGGGATATCGGAGTTATAGAACAGATTCGGCCGGGAGAAGAAACTGTTGTTTTGAATTTTGAAGGCCGTGTTGCCGTGTATGATTACTCACAGCTTGATGAAATTGAGCATGCATACGCAATTACTGTACACAAGAGCCAGGGCAGCGAATATCCGGTTGTTATTATTCCGTTGTATCAGAGTTCTCCGAGATTGATGACAAGAAATCTGCTGTATACTGCTGTGACAAGAGCCAAGGAGATGGTAATTCTTGTAGGAACTAAGGATATGGTTGCCGGAATGATTCAGAATAATAGGTTATCCCATCGTTATACCGGCCTCTATGAAGAGATTCGTGAGAATGATATGCAGTAACCTGAAGGAGGATTTTCATTCAGATTCACTGTATACAGGAGGTGTAATATAATTATGCTGAGTACTGAAATGCTTGCTAACCTTTTATTTCCTCCTAAATGTGCGGCGTGCGAAAAACTTATATCACCGGTCAGCAAAGAGCTTGCGCTCTGTGCGGAATGTCTTGACCGCTGGAAAGAGGAAAAACAGCTTCAAATTAAGGAAATTCATTCCGGTACCGAAAGGGCAATGCAGATTATAATAGTTTGTCAGTATGACGCAAAAGGTAATTCTGATGGAATTGGAAGGACTGTTCTGCTCAAGCTGAAGAGCAAGCCTCTTAAATATGCTGCGCGTTTTATCGCATCTGAGCTTTATACAGCTTTGGGATGGTTGATTTTATCCTCAGATACTGTTATTACCGGGGTTCCGAGAAGCAAGCGCGGAATTAGAGAGAACGGTTTCGATCAAGTGGAGCTTATAGCATGTTTTCTTTCGGAGTTTAGCGGATTTGAATATGTGCCGTGCCTTGTACATCGGGGGAATACCAAACAGAAAGAGCTTGATTATAAACATAGATTTGAAAATGCAGCAAGTTCTTATATGTTAAAAGAGAAATCTGGAAGATTCTCTTTCGGATCAAAGTCTTATACTATGAAAGGCAGACAAAACATTATTTCAGCGGAGCCGGGAACTGACAATGCTTTAACTATGCTCAAGAGGAATAAAAGTAAATATATATCCGATATATGCGGCCGAGATGTTCTGCTGATTGATGATGTCGCGACAACAGGCGCTACCCTTGAAGCGTGCAGTCAGGCTTTGCTTTCAGGAGGAGCATCGAGGGTATTTTGTATTAGTTTTGCAGGAACCTCAGATTTGTGAATTTTTGACTTATTCTATTGTTTTTAAAGTTGTTTTTGCCGGAGTATTATAATGTTTCCTGCAAAAGTTTCATGATATATCGGCCGCCTGCGGCGGCATAAGAGATTAGCGTGAAAATCAGAGAGAACTGCTTACAAATTTGATTTTTTCACGTTGGAAAGGCATGGTTAATAATGATGGGTAAAAATATCGGAATTGATCTCGGCTCGTCAACAGCGCTGATGTATTTGTCACAGAGCGGAAAGATAGTTAAAGAACCGTCTGTGATTGCGACAGACGGGATATCCGGAAAAATTCTTGCTGCCGGTAACGAAGCAGAGATTCTTTGTGGACGTATTCCGGGCGCGGCTAAAATGATTTATCCTTTTAGAGCTGGGATTAATGTGGAGAGCAAATATTTTACATTTTTTGTTGCATATATGCTGAAAAATGCCGAAATAAAAGGCCTTTTTCATCCGAATCTGCTTTTCTGTATGTCGGCTGATATCTCTGAGGAGGATGAAAACCGTATTTATGATATTGTTCGCCGACACGGAGTGAAGGATGTTATGGTTATAGATAAAATGGTTGCCGCAGCAGTCGGATGCGGAATAGCTCCCGATCGTGATGATTATAATATTATTATAGATATTGGCGGAGCTCAGTCAGAAATTGCCTTGATATCTAAGGGAAGCTGTGAGCTGACTCAGAGAATAAAGATTGGGGGAGATACTCTTGACGCTGCTATAGCCGGATATATTGCAGAAAAGCATGGGCTTCGCATCAATTTTCACGAAGCGGAACGTATAAAAATCGAGCTTGGCGGAGTTTGGAAACGGGACAGTATATTAAAAAGCGAGGTTGTAGGAACGAATATTTCTGACGGATTGCCGAATACTGCCGAGATTAGCTCAAAGGAAATTTTTGCAGCAATCGCTCCTCATGTGAAGCAATTTGCAATAGCAGTCAGAACATTTTTAAAGCAGCTTGATGTGGATAAAAAAGCGGAGATCGCTGTAAACGGAATAATGCTTACTGGAGGCGGAAGTCTCCTTTACGGACTTCCGAAGCTTTTGGAGGAGGTAACGGCGCTTTCTGTTACGGTTGCAAAGGATCCGATTGCGTCAGCAGCTATCGGATTTGAGCGTCTCTCCGAAATTTTATAACTAAATGAAGATGTCCGTCTTTATAGACACCATGATGTAAAAGCGATTGTATATCATAACGATCGTCATTTTTGGCGTTCGATTGTAAAGGTCGGCTATATAGGCGTTGGGTTCGGATTCATTTTTTGGTGGTGGTATGTCTGCCGCCGAGACGTTCCGCGAAGGACGCCTGCCCTTTTTGATTAATTAAAATGGATTTTTTGGTACAAAATATATACAAAGTTTTGAGAAACGCAGTTTAGGAGTCGGCGGAAGTCTGCTTCCGCAGGAAAGGATAATTTATGTCTAAGAGTATTAAAAGCAGCAGTGAATTAAGTCCGGTTTTAGGGTATAAGCTGGAATATGAAGAATATCTTTCAGACGTTTCGGGATGTGGTCTCGTATTCCGTCACATAAAATCGGGAGCGAGAATTTGTGTGATTTCCAATGATGACAAAAACAAAACGTTTTTTATCGGCTTCCGTACGCCTGTTGAAAATGATACCGGAGTACCGCATATAATTGAGCATACTGTTCTCTGTGGTTCCGAAAGATATCCGTCGCGCGATCCATTCATGCTGCTTGCCAAGGGGTCGCTCAACACTTTCCTCAATGCTATGACATATCCTGATAAGACGGTTTACCCTGTTGCGAGCTGTAACGATCATGATTTTAAGAATCTGATGAGCGTTTATCTTGACGCAGTTTTTCATCCTAACATATATAAGTATAAGGAAATATTTATGCAGGAGGGATGGCACTACGAGCTTGAAAACAGGGAAGATGAGCTTAAGATCAATGGAATTGTTTATAATGAGATGAAAGGTGTGCTATCATCTCCAGACAGTTCGTTATTTGACGAGCTTTGCAAGGTGATGTATCCTGATACGTCGTACGGAAAGAATTCAGGGGGAGATCCCGAGCATATTCCCGAACTGACATATGAGGATTATTTAGATTTTCACCGCACGCATTACCATCCGTCCAACAGTTATATTTTTCTTTGGGGGGACGTTGATATCGAGGAGAGACTTTCATGGATTGATGAAAACTATCTCTCACATTATTCTGCGGTTGATGTATCTTCTACAGATGTACAGCTTCAGAAACCTTTTGGGCAGCTGCGAGAAGCCACGGCGCATTATTCGGTTGAGCCTGATGATAAAAAAGAGGGTCGCGACGAAAGGACATATCTTGCCTTTGCAGTGTCTACCTGTTCTGTCCTTGATGCGGCGGAATGTATTGCATGGGATATAATAGCCGATGCGCTCGTGAATACTCCCGGAGCTCCGATTCGGAAAGCTCTGACGGACGCCGGCATCGGCCAGGATATATATGGAGGCATTCTTGATCATCTGCGGCAGAGCGGATTTTATATTATGGCGAAGAATGCATGTGCGGAAGATAAAAAAAGATTCTATGAAATTGTCATGGATGGTCTGGAAAAGGCATCGCATGGAATAGACCGCAAATCTCTTGAGGCGTCTATCAATTCAAGAGAATTTTCGTACCGGGAGGCGGACTATGGAAGCACTCCCCGGGGGCTTTGCTGTGGTCTCGACATGCTTCAGAGCTGGCTGTATGATGACCGTGCTGCATTCACCTATATGCACGGCGGAGATATATATGCGCAGCTGCGCAGTAAGCTTGGTACCGGTTGGTTTGAGGAGCTGATTAAAAATCGGATTTTGAATTCGCAGCACTCGGCACTTCTCTCTTACGAGCCTGTTCCGGGATTGGTCGATAAAATCGGAGAGCAGCTTGCTATGAAGCTTTCTGACTATAAAAAATCTCTTACTGATGAACAGCTTGATCAGATTATTATGGATACTAAGGCATTGCACGAGTATCAAAGCGCACCTTCTACAAAAGCAGAACAGAATTGTATTCCTTGTCTTACGAGGGATGAGCTTGAGCCGGATGCAGTGCCGCTTTCGAATATCGAGACTGAGCTTGGGGGAGTGAAAACTGTTCTTCATGAGGGCAATGTAAACGGTATTTCTTATATAACGCTTTATTTTGATATAGATGATCTTCCCGATAAGTGGCTTCCGTATCTCGGCGAGCTTGGAGATCTTCTTGGACGTATGGATACCGAGAATTACAGCTATAACGAGCTTTCGAATGAAGTTAAGCTCGATGTCGGAAGAATGAGTTTTGCGCCTGTAACGGTGCTTAAAAACGGGACGGCAGATGAGAGCAAGCTCTATTTTACGGTTTCTGTCTCTTGCTTTGATGATAAGGTAGAAAAATCACTTGAGCTTGCGGCGGAGATTGTATCCTCTACAAAATTCAGTGATGTGAAGCGTCTCCGCGAGCTGCTTGCCGAGAGCCGCTCAGATGTCCAAAGTAAAATAAATAATCGTGGAAACGCAGTGGCGGTCGGGCGTCTTCTCTCATATTTCTCACGTCATGCACTGAAGAATGAGTGGCTCGGAGGAATCTCTTTCTATTCGTTTATAAATAAAATGCTTGCTGACTATGATAATATTTCCGGCAGTATTGCGGAAGGCTTTGCGGAGCTTTGCCGTCTCATATTTAAAGAATCACGTATGTTTGTCTCCGTTTGCAGCGGAGAGAAGGGAATCGAAGCTCTCCGTTCTGCACTCCCTGAGTTTGCCGGAAAGCTTTCTTCGGAATCATCGACAGCGGTTTACGGTTCTGTAGTTCACAGCAGTGTATATTTTGACGGTCTTGATGAGGATATGACAACACCGGTTAAGCTGAACGAGGGATTTTTGATGTCTTCTCAGGTGCAGTTTGTGGGAATGGGAGGAAATCTTAAAAAAGCAGGTTATGAATACTCTGGCACAATGAAAGTTCTTGAAAATATTCTTAACTGTGAATATCTGTATAATTCTGTGCGTGTACTTGGAGGCGCATATGGCTGTAACTGTCGGTTTGCCGGATCCTCCGGAAATGTCTACTTTGCCTCATTTCGTGATCCTCACCTTAAAAATACCGAATCTGTTTACCGAAATGCCGGTGAATTTATCAGAGCTCTTGATCCTGACGATAAGGCGCTTACGAGATATATTATAGGTACTTTCAGCGGACTTGACAGGCCTTTGTCTTTCCGTGACCGTGCTGCACGTTCAATGTCTGCATATTTGTCAGGTATATCGTACGAGGAACTTTGCCGGGAAAGAAGAGAGATAATCGAAACGACCGCACAGCAGCTTCGAGTTACAGCGGACGCGGTTGACGCCGTTCTATCACAGGATTTCAGGTGTACGCTGGGAAATGCGAAAAAGCTTCGCGAAAACGCCGGAGACTTTAAAAATCTTGTTCCTCTCTCATAAAATTAGCCACTGAGCTTTCTGCTTATCTCGCAGAGAAGAACAGCGGCATTGAAATTTACTGTCGAAATCAGATTTGCAGCTAATAGTCTCTTATAAAAAATGAGGGTTTGCTATTGAAATATAACTGACATTATGTTACAATATAACTAAAAGCAAATGCCTGTCTTTCAGGCTGAACGTCTATTAAAATGATGGTCATTTATTGCGATAAGCGTCAGGATTTCGGATGATGATTAAGCGCCGGCTGATAAGCCGGCGGTATCTTCATACTTTTTTCGGTGGTGGTACAATCCATCACCGAAATGCCTTAAGTCGGGTATACATTATTAAATAATAGGATGTACCAATTCTCAGATTGTGTCATTTTTATCTTACTTAGCTGCAGGCAAATCTTTTGCGGAAATGCAAATAAAGGGTTTGTCCCTTATTGATAAATACTTGCCGCATATAGCGGCGGAATGGAGATTATT
>CABPZV010000015.1 GCA_902462015.1 uncultured Eubacteriales bacterium
CCGATTCTCATTTCCAGACGCATTAGCAAAAATCCAAGTCCGGCAAAAAGAAACTGTGCAGCAAAGTGCAGAATAATTGAAAGGAGTTCTTCAGGATAGACGGATCTGTAATACTCATTATTAAGCTGGTAAAAGAATGACATTGTATAGTAGAGTTCTGCCGAAACTCCAATTATGAGCTGAATAACCGATGATGTAACGGCCGCTTTTAACAGTTCTTTAGGAAGCCGCTTCTTTTTTCTCATCTTGTCTTTGTCAGATTGATTTTTTTCTGAATGTTTAGATTTTGGAGGTTTACATTTAATATTACCGCGTTTACCTGAAGTGCGGAAAATTGGAACAAGAAGAATTATAACAGCCAAAATTGCGGCATCGAACAGGTAAAGCAAGGAATACATCAGATATGCACGGTAGTATAATTTAATAGAACCAAGGATATATTCTATGAGAAAGAGAGATAAATACGGAATCAGAATTCCTACAAATGACATAACAACCGCAAACTTGATTTTTTTACAGCCATATCGATAACTGCCCCAAAGAAGTATGCCAAAAATAGCGTACGGAATAAATTCAGAAATTAGTTTAACGGCGTAATTCAGAATAACAGGCAAGATTTGATGTTCGATATCTCCGGCATAGTATGTATACAAAAAGTTTAATCCGAAGCTACATGCTACCGGAAGAATTATCATGACGAAGAATGAAATCAGTCTGAAATGCGGCGGAAGAGGTATCTGAATTTCAGTCGGCGCTTGCTGCACCGATTTAGTTTTTGTGTAATTACTGTCTTTTTTCATTTGTATAACCATGCCTTTTATATAATCTATTCTTTTTGAATAGAATTTGAAAAATGCTTTGGGACTTTTTTTCCGAAGAGGTAAATTAATTAAATATATAGTTAGTTTATCAGAATGAAAGAGTTAAAGCAAATTCAGGTGTAAAAGTTAATGTGAATGATATGTAAATTTTGATGTGTGGATTTTTCACCTGTTACTCATAAATTATGCGTCAGTGACATATAGATTATCGTATGTGCTTTCACAATTCGTCTGAGCTTTATAGATGAATTCTTAGGTTAAAAAGTAAGCTGTAGTAACTATGGAGGTAAAGCTTAGATCCGGCGCTTATATTTATTTGTTTGATATATTACTGTATGAAAATATAAGATTCCGAAGAAGCTGTTCGTCGCTTTGTCGGGATTCCATTATGGAGGTATATGTATGGTTATTTATATTGTCAAAGAGGGAGACAGCATCTTTTCAATTGCTGAGAGCTTTGGCGTACCGGAATCGCTGATTACATCTTATAACGGACTTTCAGCTCAGCCTGGACTTGTTCCTGGGCAGGCAATTATAATTTTAAATCCGGATGTTACAGCTACTGTGCAGTCAGGCGACAGTCTTGATTCGATTGCTTCCGCGTATGGAACAGATCTTAATACGATTTTGAGAAACAATCCCGGATTATCCCGGGATGATACATTATATCCGGGACAAACGGTCGTGATTTCTTATGATGGTGAAAAGCTTGGAAATCTTTCTGTAAATGGATATGCTTATACCTATATCGACCGGAATATTCTAAGCTCTGTTCTTCCGTTTTTAACATATCTTACTATTTTTACATATGGATTTCAGCCTGACGGAACACTTGTTGTACCGGAGGGGGATGAAGAACTTATAGGTATCGCCCGTTCATATGGTGTTGCGCCGGTTATGCTTCTTTCTACTTTAACGGAGGAAGGCAATTTTTCAAATCAGCTGTCAAGTGCCATTTTTAATGATGCGGCCGCGCGTGAAAATTTAATTCAAAATGTACTCGCAGTTATACGAGAAAAAAATTATTATGGCCTAGATATAGATTTTGAGTTTGTTTTTCCGTCTGAAGCCCAGGCATACGCAGATTTTATTACACAATTCAGAGAACAGCTGTCAGCGGAAAATATTCCGCTCTGGGTTTCCCTTGCTCCTAAAACGTCATCGTCACAGCCGGGACTTTTATATGAAGCGCATAATTACGCCGCTCTCGGCGCGGCTGCTGACTTTAGCACAATTATGACATATGAATGGGGTTACAAATATGGACCGCCAATGGCTGTTGCTCCTCTTAACAAGGTGCGTGAGGTGATTTCATATGCAGTAACCCAGATTGAACCTGCCAGAATTTTTATGGGAATTCCAAATTACGGTTATGACTGGACACTGCCGTATGTAAGAGGAGAGTCCGATGCTCCGAGCATAGGTGTTGAAGAGGCGCTTCGTATAGCATATGATAACGGCGCTCAGATTCAGTTTGACGAAACGGCGGCATCCCCGTTTTTCAGATACTTTTTGAACGGTCGCGAGCATGAGGTGTGGTTTGAAGACGCCCGTAGTATAGAAGCAAAGCTTGGCCTGATACGGGATTATGGACTGCGCGGCTGCGCCTGGTGGAATGTAATGCGGCCTTTTACACAGAATTTGAGTACGATGAATGCGCTTTACAATATCGAACGTGTGGAATTGTAACTCAGCTTGTAGGTTTAAAATAGCATGTTTTTGTTATAGGGTGAATATGTTCCAATAACAGTCTCTTTATTTATGAGTAAATAAATTTATGGGCGTCCGGGGATTTATTCTACGGATGCCCGTCTTATCAGAAGGCGATGCAGCATGTTCTGATTATCTGGCGTTCGTTTTTCCGATTAAGGTGATATCAGGAAAAACAATTGTAAAAATGTAAATTAATTGTGTAAATAATAGTTTTACCTTTACATCATTTATAAAATAAGTTATAATATTATAACAAAATTGTTTCCTTCATAACGTTGCTTTGAGACATGTTTTTGTATAATGCGCAGTAGGTTTTTATCTCAGATAAAGTGACGAATTATCTTAAATTATTAAAGAGCTGGAAATTGAAATGATTAAATGTGATGAAAAATCAGGTTTGGCATTAAAAGAGGTAAATGCAGCTTTCAGCAGAATTATTATAGTTATACCATCGCTTAACCCGGACGACAAATTGATATCTGCTGTCAAGGGATTGAGGGCTGTAGGTTTTAAGGAGATAATTCTTGTAAACGACGGGAGTGCCGTTAATTACTGTGGGCCGTTCAGCTTGGCAGAAAGTGAGATTCCATACTGTACAGTTTTAAGGCATAGTATTAACCGCGGGAAGGGCGCTGCTCTTAAAACCGCATTTGATTTTATTATAACTAACCGCCCTGATTCAGTTGGAGTAATTACTGTTGACGGCGACGGACAGCATGTCGCTTCAGATGTGGTAAAGCTTGCAGAAAAGCTTGTATGTTATTCGAAAATCGGCACAGCGGAATGCTCCAATGCAAAAAAAATTCCTTTGATAATAGGGGCTCGTGATTTTTCCGGTAAGGACGTGCCTCGCAAGAGCCGGATTGGCAATCGTGTTACTTCGAAGCTGTTCAGGGTATTTTTTCATCTTAAAATTTCAGATACTCAAACTGGACTACGTGCCATTGCCGCCGAATATCTTCCTTTGTTCGTTACTTTAAACGGAGACCGCTATGAGTATGAAACAAATATGCTGCTTGAATGCAGCCGTATGCATATTCCGATCGAAGAAGTCGGTATTTCGACTGTATATATAGATGACAATTCCGGATCGCATTTTCATCCGGTGAGGGATTCTTTTCGGATTTACGGATTGATGCTTAAATTTATGTTCAGTTCTATAGTGTCAACTATAATTGATTATGCCGTTTTTAATATATTGCTCTATCTTTTTGATAATCTTGAAATTTTCTCTTCGCGCTGTCTTATGATAATGTCTGTTACAGCTGTTTCAAGACTTGCGTCATCATTGTGTAATTTCCATTTTAATTACAAAATTGTCTTTTCCTGCTATAAGAAAAAAAGGCCGACGATTCTTCGCTATTACTCTGTCTGTATTCCTCAGATGATTATTTCGGGTTTTCTTGTTTCGGAGGTATCTCAGCTATTTGGAAGCGGTAATTTTATTGTCAGCATTGTGAAAATTTTTGTCGATGTATTCTTATTTTTTGTAAGCTTCAGAATTCAGCACAGATGGGTATTTGTATAATAATTTTTTTGATCTGAAGGAAACTTTCAGACAGGTGTTTTGAACCATGGCGGACGGTGCGGCCGCCGCTTGGCAGAGATGAGACCGGACAGCAATTTGAGCGGATACGAAAGGTATGGTTATAAGTATGGTAAAAAGGACAAAAAAAGGCGGCGGTTTAGTATCAGTTATTCTCATAAGGATCGGTATTACTGTTGCGGTTACGCTTATTCTTTTAGTAATTGCGTTATATGGTGTTATGCTTATTCTTACTCGGGGTCCTTCGCAGACTACCAAGAAGCTGTTTGTCATGACTGTAAAGGAAACAAGTGCCGGGGGTTTTCTTGCACATATGTGTCTTCCCAGCGATGAGATAGATAAGATTATGTCTCAGAAGCTGTCGGCAACAGAGCAGACCGGTGACAACATTACCGATAAAAATTTAATATTGCTGCCGAGCAATGACAGCAGTACCGGAAAAGCAGGAATTTCAGATGAGACAGATGAAAACGGAATTTCAGGTGAACCCGATGCAGATGGTACAGGTATAGCCGGAACAGCAGACGGAGAGAACGATGAAGTGGTCTTGCCTGCTAATAAAACATCTGATATGAATGACGGTATAGATATTAAGGAAATCAAGGGCGATACATATAACGGGGTTATGATGATTATACATGATCCTAAAAGAGTATTTATCGGAGTTCCTGATAAATACGGAGATGATGCTGCTGGACTTTCCCTTAAATCCCTTATTGCTAAATACGGAGCATGCGGAGGTACAAATGCCGGAGGATTTATTGATATAGGCGGCATGGGCAACGGAGGGAAGCCGCTTGGCCCCGTAATCAAGGACGGCGAAGTAATATGGGGCGACGCAGAAAAAAACTACAGTATGATTGGATTTGATTCGGACGGTATTCTTCATGTTGGAACGATGAATTGCAATTCTGCGATTGCCGCAGGTGTAAAAGAAGCAGTTTTCTTTGGACCTGCACTGATAATCAACGGGACTCCGTGCAACAGCGCCGGAATTCTCAGTGGCGGACTTAATCCAAGAACTGCAATCGGTCAGCGCAGAGACGGTGCTGTTCTTTTACTTGTTGTGAACGGCAGATCTATCGGGAGTCTGGGCGCTACGCTTGATGATCTTGTCGATATTATGATGTCAAATGATGCTGTAAACGCATCTAATTTGGACGGAGGAGCTTCCTCACTTATGATGTACGATGGAGAGACAATGAACAATTCCGCATATGTGTACGGGGAACGTATTCTTCCAAATGCAATTTTGGTGCGCTGAGATTGGTACGATAAATTTATAAGTCAAAATAGACTTGCTGTGATTAAAAAGTATCTGCAAAGGAATGGTCATATTCTAAATGGAAGAAAGAAAAAGATACAATCAGCTTGAATCAGAAAGACAAGCTGAAGACAATTTGAAAGCACCTGAAAAAGCAGAGATCGGATCTTTAGCCGGTGAATCTCCGGGATCTTTTCATAAGAGCACGTCCGAGGATTTTCAAAAAAATCCGTCAGGAAAGCTTCAAAAGAATTCGCCTCGTGTCGGGGCTGTGTCATTTTCTGATGTTTCTGGAAAGCGTACAAAAGAAGGCAGACGGCGAAACAGAAACAGCGGAACCTCAAAAAAACAACTATCGGGGTTTTCTAAATTTCTGTTGATTTATTCTTCTTCTGCACTTGTACTTATTGCTGTTTTTTTATTTGTTTTCCGTCAATATGTTGCTGCGTATGAATATACAAGAGATGAACATATAATAAAAAGCCGGCTCGCTGATATAACAGCCGCAGAAATTGATGATATGGTTAAAGCCTCTCCGCTGTGCGAATATGAGAATACTGCTCTGATAGCTGAGCGGCTAAACTCGGCTGTCAAATCTAACGCATTTTCATGTTTGAAAATTGCCTCAGATAATGATGGGAAAGTCCGCACCTACAGTGTATTTTCAGACGGTGTGCGCCTTGTCGGGGTGACGGTCGAAAACAGCGGAGAAAAAGCGTCGTTTGGATTTGAAAAATCTGATATAACTTCTATATCACTTGGTTCAGACGATACTGTTAGGCGTAATAACGTTAGGGTTATTTTTCCAAAGGGAAGCGAGATTTGGATTAACGGATTTCGCGCAGCCCGGGATGTCTCTTTTTCGGATACTGTATATCCGCTTGCTTCCGGATATGAAAAAAACAGTTCAGAGCTTCCGAGTATGTCGGTTTATGAGGTATCTGGATTTGTTATTGAACCTTCTGTTGAAGCGAACTTTGAAGGAATTGCGCTTAAAGCAGTACACAGAATTGCAGGAGAGTTCGATGAATTTATTTTTGACTTTCCTGATACTGAAAAACACAGCATGATCATAACTGCGCCGGAAGAAGCGGTAGTATCTGTCGGAGGTGTTGAACTTTCGGAACATGAGCTTAAGGAAAAGGGCATTCCTTATGACAGCTATGAGGACAATGCCTTTAACCGCGCCGCCGGAGAACTGCCTATGAACTGCAGATACAGAATAGACGGACTTCTTACAATACCTGAATGTACTGTTTCGTTGGACGGAGCTATTATTCCGTGTTCTGAAAGTAATACACTGAACGGTGAGACGTACTATATATACTCTCGCGACCCAGACCAGCTTTTCCGTGCTGAAATACATGTGCCGGAGGGTACCGAAGTATATGTAAACGGAGTCGTCTTGGGAACAGAGCAGCTGAGAATCTCAGATTACATATATGATGAAATATCTGATTTCAGCGATTTGATTGACAGTCCTCTTACCGAACAGCTTTATATTGTTGAAGGACTTTACAAAAAACCAGTAGTTGAGGTGAAGCGGAGAGACGGATTTACTGGGAAATTAGATGAAAATGAAGGTGTATATAAAATTGGAAATACGACGGATGATACTCTGAAAAGCTTAAACTGTACTGTTGTAGATAATTTTATTACTAAGTATGTGGAATATACTGCTGCGGGTTATACCGACGCAGGAAGTAAATCAAAATATAGTGCAATGCTTGACTGTGTGATGGAAAATACGCAGGCGTACGAAATTCTTTATTCAACAAGAAATAGCTTTGTTCAGAATCTTCCATGTGATATTTTATCTCTCGATATAAATTCTTATGATTATATGAAATGGGGAGACAACTGTTTTTCATGTACGGTGGATTTTACTGCTGAACTTCGCAATTTTAGTTATAAAACCGATGAAATTACTGGATGGAAGCTTTATTTTACAGAGAATTACGGTAAATGGTATCTTGTTAAATTAAACTTTGAGTAATCAAGATATCTATTTTATGGCATAATTAATTTAGTTAATATATAACTTAGGCAAGATGTCCCACCATTAAGGCAATCGCCATTAAAGCGGCCGCCCTAATGGCGATCGCCTTTCAGGCGACGGATTACATTTCACCATTCATTGGGAGACTGTAACTCCCACTGGAATGGTTGCCACGCCATTTGACGGGGCAAGCCTTTTATTGAACGTAACGAAGCTGTCAGTCGGTGGACAGCGGATTATCGGAAAGGAATTTATAAAATGTTTAATGCGATAACTTCATGGGATTTGTCTGTTTTAAATTTTATCTCGGAAAATCTTCGATGTCCGTTTCTTGATACTTTTTTCAGTCTTGTTACAAAGTTTGGCGATGGGGGTATTTTTTGGATTGCGGTCACGATTTTTCTTCTTATTATTCCGAAGCAGCGTAAAACCGGATTGATGATGGCGGTTGCAATGATTTTAGGTTTTATAATTGGAAACGGAATTCTTAAAAATGCGGTTGCAAGAATAAGACCTTATGATCTTGTTGAGACAGAAATTATATTAAAACGCCTCAGTGATTTTTCATTTCCATCGGGACATACACTTGTCTGTTTTGAGGCTGCAACAGTACTTACATTAAGAAAGAGCAGGCTTTGTATTCCGGCTGTTATTATTGCAGTTTTTGTCGCATTTTCAAGGCTTTATCTTTTTGTTCATTATCCAACCGACGTTATTGTCGGCGCAGTCCTTGGAATACTGTTTGGTTTCTGCGGAGTATTTCTCGGAGGTAAGCTGTATGATTTTATTGCAGAAAAAAAAAGCAGTAGGAGAAGGGAATGAAACTATATGTGTGGATTGGCCGGCTTTACCGGAAGGCTTGACAACAGAAAAAGAATTATAGAAAAGATGATGGACCGTATTGTTCATCGTGGGCCTGATATGGCTGGGGAATATCTCGGAGAGGGAATTACGCTCGGTTTTCGCAGACTTAGTATAATTGATCTCAGTGAGGCTGGAAGGCAGCCTATGGTAAGCGATGACGGCAGCGCGGTAATTGTTTTTAACGGAGAGATATATAATTACCGCGAGATGAGAGACGAGCTGCGCTATAAGGGACATGTGTTTCATGCTGAGAGCGATACTGAGGTGCTGCTTCATGCATGGCTTGAGTACGGACAGGGACTTCTCGACCGTGTTAGAGGAATGTTTTCGTTTGCGATTTGGGACAATCATGCTAAAACGCTTTTTGCAGCACGAGATTTTTTTGGTATAAAGCCTTTTTACTATACTATGATTGGCAGGAATATTCTTTTTGGCTCCGAAATAAAGAGTTTCCTTGAGTATCCCGAATTTGTAAAAAGACTTAATACTGATTCCGTCAGACCGTATCTTACCTTTCAATACTCGGCGTCAGACGAAACTTTTTTCAAAGGGGTATATAAGCTGCCGCCTGCGCATTATCTTATATGGAAGGATGGCAAAATAGAAACCGGCCGGTATTGGGAGACAGATTTTAAATCAGATGAGACGAAAAGCCTTGATGAATGGGTTGAGCTTCTCGACACTTGCATTAATGAGTCGGTTTCTGCACACCGTATAGCCGACGTTAAAGTAGGAACATTTCTTTCCGGAGGTGTAGATTCAAGTTATATTACTGCCGCTATGCATCCGGATAAGACGTTTTCAGTGGGTTACGAGTATAAAAAGTTTAATGAAACCTCTTATGCAAAGGAGCTTTCGAATATACTCGGTATTCAAAACATAAGCAGGACGCTTACTGCTGAGGAATGCATGGATGCCCTTCCGAAAATTCAATATCATATGGATGAACCTCAGTCAAATCCGTCTTCTATACCGCTCTATTTTCTTGCCGAATTGGCGGCTGAGCATGTAACGGTGGTCTTGTCCGGAGAAGGCGCTGACGAAATTTTCGCGGGCTATGATTGGTATAACGAAACTCCGCAGATGCGCCGGTATAGGAAAATTCCCGCACCGCTCCGTGTTTTAGCGGCTCATGCAGCCGGACACATGCCATATTTTAAAGGTCATGACTTTATTATAAAAAACAGCGGCAGGCCTGAAGAGTATTTCATCGGTCAGGCTCTTGTATATACGGAAAACGAGGCTCTTCGGATACTCAACCCGGAATTTAGGACGGGCCCGACGCCTAAAGATATTACCTCAGCGATATATAAAAATGTGGCCGGCAGTGATGAGCTTACAAAAAAACAGTATCTTGATATGAAGCTGTGGCTTCCCGGAGATATCCTATTAAAAGCTGATAAGATGAGCATGGCACATTCTCTGGAACTGCGTGTACCTTTTCTTGACAGAAGGGTTATGGAGCTGGCAGAGAAGATTCCTGCAGGTTATAAGATTAAGGACGGGGTAACAAAATATGTTTTGCGGCAAGCGGCTAACCGCACAATTCCGGATGACTGGGCAAACCGTCCGAAGGTAGGATTTCCGGTTCCGATACGCTACTGGTTTCGTGAGGAGCGTTACTATAAATTAGCGCGCGAATATTTTACTTCGCCTGAGGCAAGGCAGTTTTTTAATTCGGATATGCTTGTAAAGCTGCTTGACGAACATCGCGCTGAAAAGGCAAACAACGGCAGAAAAATCTGGACTGCTCTTGTATTCTTAATTTGGTACGAACAGTTTTTTCTGACAAAATGAATTTTTCGGTTACTTTTATAACTTAGGCAAGATGTCCCACCATTAGGGCGGTGACCTCTAAGGTGACGAGTTACATTTCACCATTCAGTGGGAGACTGTATCTCCCACTGGAATGGTTGCCACGCCATTTGACGGAGCAAGCTCCTTATTGAATTCATAAATATATCAGTCTGTAATAATCTCCGGTGCATTTTATCTATTCTAAAGAATATATAATGCCTCTGTCCACTGTTTTAGAAGTTTTTGCGGAGCTTTTTGCAAAAAGCGACCGTATTCTTATCATATTTACTATTGTATCTTTATAGAATCCAGCTGTATTCGGTGTGGCTTTAGGAGGAATTTGAATGAAAAATAATATAGCGAAATCATCAGAGCTTGATGGAATAAAAATTACGCCTGTGCTTCTCGGTGGTGATCTCAATTGTTATAATGTTGCACGTGCGTTTCATGAAAAATACGGTGTTTGTTCATATGCTTTCGGACGGTATAAAATCGGAGCTACGGAATACACAAAAATTATAAAATTTATAGTAAGACCTGATATGGACAATCCGAAGGTACTGATTAAAATTCTCAATGAGTTTGCATACAGGCACGCCGGAGAAAACCTTATTCTGATGGGATGTACCGATGACTATGCCTCAATGATTATAAAAAACAAGGAGTACCTGAGCAAAAATTATATAACGCCGTGTACCAATGCGGCACTTATGGATGACATAACTCTCAAAGACCGTTTTTATCAGTATTGTGAAAAATATGAGATTCCGTATCCTAAAACGGAGGTAATATCTCCCGGTCAGTATCCCTCGCTGTTAGGTTTTGAATTTCCGGTAATAATCAAACCATCCAGCAGTGTTCTTTACTGGAAATATCCGTTTTCGGGAATGAAAAAGGTTTATCGTGCACACAGCATGAAAGAAGCCAGTGTAATAATCGATGAAATATTTGCGTCCGGGTATCCGGACAGACTGATTGTTCAGGATACAATTCCGGGCGGAGATTCTTATATGTACACTATGACAGCATATTGCGGAAGCGATAAAAAGGTAAGAATGATGTGCCTCGGTCATGTCTTGCTTGAGGAACACACGCCTAAGGGAATGGGAAACCACGCGGCGATTTTGACAGCATATGACCGTCCTTTGATGGAAAAGCTGCGTTCTTTTCTTGAGGATATCGGATATGTAGGATATGCTAATTTTGATATTAAGTATGATATCCGAGACGGAGTTTATAAGCTGTTTGAAATAAACGTCCGCCAGGGCAGAAGCAATTATTATGTGACCGCTTCAGGCTGCAATATAGCAGAGTATATCGTTGATGATTATATACTTCACAAGCCATATAACGAATGCTATTTCTGTGATGAAAAAGCATATTGGAGCTATTTGCCGCTTAAGCTTGTTCTTAGATATGCGACTGAGGATGAGAAAAAGCAGATAGTTTCCTGTATTAAGCGCAGGATGGCATTTTCTTCGATGCGTTATTCACACGACACTTTTATTAATCCTCAGCGGTGCTTTTATATTGCGATGCACGAACACAACCAAATAAAAAAATTCGAAAAGTACTATCCTGCCGACGAGGTGGAGAATTATAACCGATGAAAACTATCATGAGATGTTTTAGCCGTCAAAGGCTCGTGGGGTATTAATATGAAGCTTACGGAGCTGTTTCCTGAGAATGAATTTAAGGAAATTATAAGTTTTGCTGGATCAGAACTGAGCGGTGAAACAGAAATAAAGACTCTTACATCGGATTCAAGAAAAGCGGGTAAAGACAGCATTTTTGTCTGTATAAACGGCTCGGAGGCTGACGGGCATGAGTATGTGCCGAATGCTTATAAGCTTGGTTGCCGTATTTTTGTATGCGAGCACGCTGTTACTATTCCTGGAGAAAGCGCGCTTGTAATAGCGGTTCCCGATACAAGAAAGACGCTTGCCTTGCTGGCAGAGCGGTTTTATGGCAGTCCTGCGAAGAAGCTCAAGCTTATTGGCATTACCGGAACAAAGGGGAAGAGTACGGTGGCTGAGTTTATTTATCGTATTCTGAATGACAGCGGAAGGAAAGCCGGTATTATCGGGACCTGTGGAATACGTTTTGGAGTCGAAAAACGTATTACCGGAAATACAACTCCCGATGCGCTTGAGCTTGCGTCTGTTTTTTCAGAAATGTATAGAGCAGGCATTGAGTATGTTGTCATGGAGGTGTCTTCTCAGGCATGCCTGCTCGACAGAATTTACGGACTTCATTTTGAACGCGCTGTATTTACAAATCTATATTATGACCATATCGGACCTTCTGAGCACCCTACTTTTGAAAATTATAAGGAGTGTAAGAAGTCACTATTCAGAATGGCTGATATTTCTGTTATAAACAGCGACGATCATTATGCTCGTGATATGATTTCTGGAATTGCTTCGGAAAATTTGCTGTTTTTTGGATGTGCTTCGGAGGGCAGTCGAACAGCGCCATATTACCGTGCAGAAAATATAGCCAGATGGAATGAAAAGGGCATTTACGGAATGACCTTTGATTGCAGAGATGTTCGTTTTTATATCAGAATGCCCGGAACCATTAATGTGTCAAATGCAATGGCTGCCATTTCCGTTTGCGAATCACTTGGACTATCGCTTGTGGAGATTTCCGAGAGACTCAGAAATGTTACAGTTCGCGGCAGATTTGAGACATATGAGTCGGATGGAAGAACCTTCGTTATTGACTACGCCCATAACGGAGCGAGTCTTGAAAGTGCCCTTAAAATATTACGAGCTTATACTTCCGGCAGGCTTATTGTTCTTTTTGGCTCGGTCGGGGGAAGAACACAGTTGAGACGAAGTGAAATGGGAGAGGCGGCAGACCGTCTTGCAGACTTCTGCATAGTTACAAGCGACAATCCGGATGCGGAGTCGCCGGAAGATATCATAGATGATATTGTTTTGAATATTAAGCATTGTCCCCATATTGGAATTCCAGACCGTGCTGATGCAATACGGTATGCGGTTGAAAATGCGAAGCCTGGAGACGTCGTTTTGCTTGCTGGAAAGGGACATGAGGAATATCAGCTTATTGATGGTAAAAAGATTAGTTTTTCGGAGAGAGATATTCTTAAGAAGGCATTGGAGGAGATGTATTCTCTGGTTTTATGATGCTATACTATATTTTTCTGCATGCGTTATGTAAAACTCTTAATTTATAACTTAGGCAAGATGTCCCCGCCATTAAGGCAATCGCCATTAAAGCGGTCGCTTTAATGGCGGCGGGTTACATTTCACCATTCAGTGGGAGATACAATCTCCTACTGGAATGGCTATTACGCCATTTGACGGGGCAAGTCCCTTATTGAATGGAAGCTGTCTAATGAAATTTTATCTTAGAAATTGTATTATAAATGCTGTAAGGCATATAATAAATAATGTATAACAAATCTGCAGGCTTTTACATAGCAAAGCCTGCAGATTCGTTTATTAAATATAATTTATTCGTAAAATTATTTCTTGATATAATGTAGAGGACAGTTTGTAATAATGAAAACAGAAAAACTTTTCAGTCTTAAAAAAACAATTGCGCAAGCATTGCTTGAAAAATATGAATATCCATGGAATGCGCTTGCCGATATTAAATCGTTTACAGTTTGGCTTGGCAAGAGGTTAAGCGTAGATATTTTCATTGAAATTTCTGAAAATGTATGGGTTGCTAAAAGCGCAAAAATATTTTCTTCAGCATATATATCTTCACCATGTATAATTGATGAGCATAGTGAGGTACGTCACTGCGCTTTTATACGAGGCAGCGCGATAATTGGAAAGAACTGTGTAGTAGGAAATTCGACAGAGGTAAAGAACAGTATAATACTTGATAATGTTCAGATTCCCCATTATAATTATATAGGAGATTCTATTCTTGGATATCACAGTCATCTCGGAGCCGGAGCTATAACATCTAATGTAAAAAGCGACAAAAGTCTTGTGTCTGTTAGAACTGAGAATGGAACTATTGAAACCGGACTTAGAAAATTTGGAGCTATGATAGGTGATTTTACCGAAATTGGCTGTAACAGTGTGCTTTGTCCAGGAACTGTTATAGGAAAAAACTGTACGGTATATCCGCTGTCACTTGTACGGGGCTGTATAGAAGAGAACAGTATTTTTAAGGCTCCTGATAACATTGTACGTAAGTCGGAAAAAGAATAATTTATATAATCAAGGAATAAATAGACCTCTCGCTGCAAAAACTCTTTTTATTAAGAGGAAAATTCCCGTTATAAGGCTCTGTATGTAATTGGATGAGCTTTTCGGCGGAATACTCAGCAGATGGGGGAAGCAGGTTGTACTTATCTTCTGCAGAATACCTAAACCTGAATGACTCAGACATCCTGCCTTTGCCATGTGTAGTAATTATGAGAGGAAATTTTACTATGTGCGGAATAATTGGATATACCGGAAGTGAAAATGCAGTACCGAAGCTTCTTGACGGACTTTCGGCTCTCGAATACCGCGGATATGATTCTGCCGGGGTTGCTGTGTTTGATTCTGAGAACAAAATCAGGGTTATAAAATCAAAGGGACGGCTGTCTGTTCTCAGAGATAAAATCGGCCCTCTGTCTGAAGAACTATATTCGAGGTGCGGTATAGGACATACACGGTGGGCGACGCACGGAGAACCTTCAGATATCAATTCTCATCCTCACGGGACTTTAAATGTCAGTATAGTTCACAATGGAATTATTGAAAACTATGCCGATATTAAGGAGATTCTTATCAAAAAGGGATATAACTTCATTTCCGAAACCGATACCGAAACTGCGGCGAAGCTGATTGACAGTATATATCTTGAAACAAGAAATCCGGTTGACGCTATGCTCAAAGCGGCGAAGCTTCTTACCGGATCATTTGCTGTCGGAGCGGTGTTTGCCGATTATCCCGGTGTAATTTACGCTATGCGAAGAGAAAGCCCTTTGATTGCAGCTGTAAGTGATAAAGGGTGTTTTATTGCATCGGATATTTCAGCTGTATTAAAATATACAAACAGATTTTACCGTATAAAAGAGAATGAGATAGCTATTGTAAATGACCGTGAGATTACAGTTCTCGGAGCTGACAAAATTCCGGTTAATCAAGAAATAGAAACTGCGGACTGGGATATTGAGGCGGCAGAGAAGGGCGGTTATCCGTTTTTCATGATTAAGGAGATTCATGAGGAGCCCGAGGCTGTGATCAAAACACTGAGACCCCGTATTAAAAACGGAATGCCGGATTTAGGTATTCCTGAGCTTACCGATGAACGGCTTATGTCGTTTGAGCGAATTCACATTGTTGCATGCGGTACAGCCATGCATGCCGGTATGGTAGGAAAATATGTGATTGAAAAGTTAGTTAGAGTTCCCGTAAATGTTGAAATTGCGTCAGAGTTCAGATATAGCAATCCTATACTCGGAAAGAGAGAGCTTGTAATTATTATTTCTCAGTCCGGTGAAACGGCGGATACTCTTGCTGCGCTGAGACTTGCAAAACAAAACGGGGTATATACTCTTGCGGTTGTCAATGTTCCCGGATCAACAATTTCAAATGAGGCGGACAGTGTGATTTACACATGGGCTGGACCGGAAATCGCAGTTGCAAGTACAAAGGCTTACGAAGTACAGCTTGCGGTTATGTATCTTTTCGCATTCAAGCTGGCTTATGTACGCGGAATGCTCTCTGAAGAGGATACAAAAAGGTATCTTGATGAGCTTTTGTACAAAGTGCCTGAAAAAATTGAGAAGTCGATTGCCCTTGAGAAAAGATGCTCAGAAATTGCAGAAAAGTATAAAAATCACAAAAATATATTTTTTATTGGGAGGGGAGCTGATTACATTCTCAGTATGGAATCGGCGCTTAAGCTTAAGGAAATTTCATATATTCACTGTGAGGCATATGCAGCAGGAGAGCTTAAACACGGAACAATATCTCTTGTGACCGACGGTACACCTGTTTTTGCCATAGCATGTCAGGATGGGCTTTTTGAAAAGATGGTAAGCAATATTGGTGAGGTCCGCGCAAGAGGTGCAAGCGTTATCCTGCTCTGCAAGGAAAGTGCGGAGCTGCCTGACGGCATTGCGGAAGATATTATACGCGTGCCTGAGACTTCTGAGTTGTTTATACCGATGCCGGTTATTACAATTTCTCAGCTTATCGCATATTACACTTCTCTCAGACTTGGACTTGATGTTGACAAGCCGAGGAATCTTGCAAAATCTGTTACTGTAGAATAGTTTAAATGACTTCGTAAAAAAATGAAAGGAAACTTCCCATGTTGTGGGATACGGGACTTTTAAGGTGGGAAAATATTTCGGAACGGACGGCTTTCGCGGAGAAGCAAATAAAGCCCTTACCGTAGAGCATGCATTTAAGGTGGGAAGATATTTAGGATGGCATTACGGCAAGGAGCACAAATGTAAAATCGTTTTGGGCAAGGACACGCGCCGATCGAGCTATATGCTTGAATATGCGCTTGTTGCCGGACTTACGGCAAGCGGAGCAGACGCATATCTGCTTCACGTTACAACTACTCCGTCAGTTTCATATGTTGTAAGAACTGAGGATTTTGACTGCGGAATTATGATTTCTGCCAGTCATAATCCGTATTATGACAACGGAATTAAACTCATCAATAGCCGCGGCGAAAAGATGAGCGAATCTATAATAGCCGATATCGAGGCTTACATCGATGGAATTATAGGAGAACTGCCGTTTGCGTCGAGGGAAGATATCGGTTGTACCGTCGATTATGCGGTAGGCAGAAACCGCTATACAGGCTATATCATTTCGCTTGCAAGGAATTCATACAAGGATTTTAATATAGGACTTGATTGTTCAAACGGAAGTACCTGGATGCTTGCAAAGAGCATTTTTGACGCGCTTGGCGCACATACATTTGTAATTGGGAATACTCCGACTGGTTTCAATATAAATAAGGATTGCGGCTCGACTCATATAGATAGTTTATGCAGCCTTGTCAAAGAAAAGGGACTTGATATCGGTTTTGCCTTTGACGGAGACGCCGACAGATGTATAGCTGTCGATGAAAAGGGACGTGTTCTTACTGGAGACCATATACTGTATCTCTGCGGAAGCTATATGAAAGCTAAGGGAGAGCTAAAAAAAAATACTGTTGTAACGACTATAATGTCAAATACCGGGCTGTATAAAGCTTTTGATGAGAAAAATATAGATTATATTAAAACCGACGTTGGAGATAAATATGTATATGAAGCTATGCAAAAAGGCGGATACTGTCTCGGCGGAGAGGAATCCGGACATGTGATTTTTTCTAAATTTGCTTCTACCGGCGATGGACTTATATCTGCAATCAAGATTATGGAGGTCTTTATAGAAAGCAAGCTTCCTTCATCGAGGCTCTGTGCCGGGCTTGAATATTACCCTCAGATTACAAAAAATATCAGAGTAGACGATAAAGACGCTGCCGTTAGTGACAGCGATGTACTTGTAGCTGTAAAATATGCGGAGGATAAGCTTGGAGATGACGGAAAGGTTCTTCTCAGAAAAAGCGGTACGGAGCCGGTTGTTCGTGTAACTGTTGAGGCAAAGGGAGAAGATCTCTGCCGAACGCTCGCCGATAGAATTGCCGGTACTATAATTAAAAAAGGTTATGAGGTAAAATAAGTTTTATAATGTCCGCCGTCTGGAACATACAGATGGCGGACATGGTTTTTATGCCGCAGCTAAGATGAAAATATATGCTGAATAATCTTGACTTATTGTTTCAGATATGATACAATATTCCGATACGAATCTTGATTTAAATTGTATTGGAGTGATGGGTTTGGATAAAAAGGATTTCGACGCTCGGCGGTCGGGCAATTCAAACTCATTTTGGGATCTGTCATCTTCTTTTTCTCAGTTTGAAAATAAAAAAAAGTTAAGAACGTTTTCTGACGATACAGAAGCTGTCTTTGTAAATGTCGGCAGTGGAGGAGATAGCGAAGACTTCGGTAAAAGCTGTATTGTGTCGGATATCTCTTCTGACAACGCAGAGCCGAATCCAGAAAAGGATTTAAATGTTTCAGACTCGAAAGAAAACTCCGAAAGCTCGGACAAAAGCAATCAAATTTTAGTTACGAATGCTGAGAACGATGACCGTGATGAGCTTGAAAAGCTATTTTTAAGACTTCGTGAAAGAGCTAAGCGCAATGCTGAGCTGCAAATATCGGGAGAACGTCGTGAAAAATACATCAATTCGGAATATGATGTGACTGTTCCTCGTTTTCATACGCAGAATAGGACAGGTGTGGTGCGCTCATATGAGCCTGCGCACCCGCTTGTTCGCAGTGTGGAGGTGCTTGAATGGCCTTCAAAATACAGTTTTTATGAAAGATTCCGTCAGGATGCAGTCAAATACTTTGAAACAGAAGGAACTGAATGCGACTATGCTGAATTTACGTCTTTTGTTCCTCAATACTGTATGATGACCGAAAATCAGAAACGATATTATTTATGGTGGAGAACCTGTATAAGAAAGGGCATGAATATTTATGCCTCAAAAAGCTATGTTTTGCTATTACTTTATGAGACTATAAATCTTCCTGATTTGCTTCCTCCGAATGACGGTGTAAGGCTTATCTGCAGACTTATCTGCGGATACCATGACAAGCTTTGCGGAATCATTAATTCGGTTGCTGTCTGGCTTCGTGATTACTGTCTGATACATGAAGTTGAAATTCCGCTTGAATATATGGAGCCGATAGCAGAGTATGCAGGAAAATACGTCTCTTTTTCAGAATTTTTTGTCAAGTACGATCCGAAGACGAAGCTTCCTGAACCGCAAAGCTATATACAGTTGCTTTCACGTTATTCATGGTGGGAGAGTAAATATATTTCCGGTGATAACAAGCATATATTTGACAAACATATGTCAGGGGCGCTTATTGTGGCATACCGCGCGGAAAACAGCAGCGGAAATTTTGATTTATCACACATGAAGACAGGAAAGTATATTGCTGAATCATACAGCGGAGCAGTCTGTACATCTGAAATCAAATGCAGGCTTCGTGTGTCGTATTATAAATGTACAGGCTCTGGAGATTATCATTATGCAACTGAAATTGTCAAGTATGCTGAAAATCAGATAAGGCGTTTGCTCGGAATAAAGGCGCGTTTTAAAGTTCCAGATCTTCCGAAACGGATCTCAGATGCTGTCGACGCTTACTTTGGACCATTCCTTGAAAAAGAAAATCAGAGAAGACAGCTCGAAAAACGTAAACGTCTGTCATCGGAGGAGATTTCACCTGAGTACAGGAAACTTTATGAGGCTGAGAGCACCGGAATTTCATTCGAACACGCTTTGGAAATCGAGAAGAAGTCGTGGAAAATCACAGAAAAACTTGTAGAAGCCTTTGACGGTATAGATTTGGATTCCGGCGGATATGAAAAGATCGGCGCCGGCGATGAGCGGGATTCAAATTCCGGATTTGCGGAGCATTTCGATTCTCCGTTATCTTCTGATTCTGAAATAGAAGATAATTCCGACGACGGTGATGCTGTGCTTCGGCGCGGAATTGAATTTTTACTTAACGGAGATAGACTGGGATTTGCCGGATTGGCAAAGTCCGAAAAATTGCTTCCGGACACGCTTGCCGAAAAAATAAACGAAAGATTTTTCGGACTTATAGGCGACATAATATTGCAGCCGGATGCTGATTCTTATACAGTAATAGATGATTACCGTGATGATGCTGAAAGCTTTGCAAGGGACACTCTCAAGATGTGACTCTGCGGTTATATATTTTATACTTGCAGATAATAACAAGAAATTTGATGAATTGTGACAGAGCGGCAATGATATATCTATAATCGGAGAAAATCAGAAAGGAAATTAAGCTAATGGACGGAGATGAAAGCATCCGCAAAAATAAATCTGTACCTAAACGAATTTTATCGTCGCTTATAGGCTCTATTGCAGCCGGTGTTGTACCGAGAACCGGAGCGCCATATATAGCGATTGGACGGGGAGACGAAATCTCTGCTTTGCTTTCTGATCTTGAGAAGATCAGCGAGGGCGGTTCTGCGATGCGTTTTATTATCGGACGGTACGGCAGCGGAAAAAGTTTTTTAATGCAGCTTATCCGGGGGTACGCAACGGAACGGGGCTTTATTACTGCAGACGCAGACTTGTCTCCGGAAAGAAGAATTTGCAGCGGTAACGGCGGAGGAATTGCAACCTATAGAGAGCTTATAAAAAACCTTGCGTGTCGTGCTGCTCCTGACGGCGGGGCGCTTCCGGTTATAATTTCAAAATGGCTTTCTGAGGTTCAGCGTGAAGTTGCGGAAGCCGGAATTGATATGAACTCTCCTGGCTTCAGGGCAGAGGTTTCGAAGCGTATATATTCCGCTGCCCGGCGGCTTCAGGATTATGTAGGCGGATTTGATTTTTCATCTGTTATATCTGAATATTATGAGGCTTTTTGTTCTGGAGATGATGAAAAAAGAAGCTGCTGTCTCAAATGGCTGCGCGGTGAATATCGGACGAAGACGGAGGCTAAGCGCGATCTTCATGTCGGGGATATAATTGGTGATGAAAATTGGCAGGATATGATAAAGCTCCTTGCTGTTTTTGCGCGGATGACCGGATATCGCGGAATGGTGGTTTTTATCGATGAATGTGTCAATTTGTATAAAATAACAAACAGGGTTTCGCGTGAAAATAACTATGAAAAGCTGCTGTCACTGTTTAATGATACGATGCAGGGCAGATCAGAGGGACTTGCATGGGTGTTCGGAGGAACACCGCAGTTTCTTGAAGATACGAGGCGTGGATTATTCTCATACGAGGCGCTTCGTTCCAGGCTGTGTGACAGCAGATTTGATTCGGGCGAATATAAAAATATGCTTGGCCCGGTAATTCGTCTCAGAAGGCTTTCCGATAATGAGCTTCTTGCACTTTTGGCGAGGATGACGGATCTGCATGCTCAGTATTACAATTGGAGTCCGCCCGTCACTGAAGATGATATGCAATCTTTTCTGAAAATTTGTCTTTCGAGAGTGGGAGCTGACGCATTATTAACTCCGCGTGAACTTTTGCGCGATTATATGGCAGTTCTCGGTATTTTGCTTCAGAATAAAAATGCAGTCTTTTTGAATGTTGTCGGAGCTGAGCTTAAGGCTGATGAAAGCGGAAAGTCTTCGGAGAGGGAAGACGGAACGTCTGATTCAGATGTTTCATACGGAGCGCAGATTGGCATACAGCCTGATGATATCATAATTTAAAAATACATTTAATTTAGTTTAGTAAGGAGAATAACCATGAAGTGGACTTCGCTTAATGATCTTCGCGAAAAATATCTGTCTTTTTTTGAATCAAAAGGACATCTCAGGCATAAGAGCTTTCCTCTTGTTCCTATTGATGATAAGTCGATTTTGCTTATAAATGCCGGAATGACTCCCCTTAAGAAATTTTTTACAGGTGAGAGTGACCCCCCGTGCCACCGTATGACAACATGCCAGAAGTGTATCAGAACGCCTGATATAGATCGTGTCGGTATTACAGCGCGGCATGGTACATATTTTGAGATGCTCGGAAATTTTTCGTTTGGGGATTATTTCAAAGATGAAGCTATTCCGTGGGCGTGGGAGTTCTGCACTAAAGTGCTTGAGCTGCCGGAGGACAAGCTATGGGTGACAATTTATCTTGATGATGACGAAGCATTTGATATTTGGCATAATAAGGTCGGTGTTCCTGCCGAACGTATTGTACGTCTTGGAAAAGAGGATAATTTTTGGGAGCATGGAAGCGGACCGTGCGGACCGTGCTCAGAGATTCATTTTGATCGCGGAGAAAAATTTGGCTGCGGAAAACCGGACTGCAAGCCAGGCTGTGACTGTGATCGCTTTATGGAATTTTGGAATCTTGTTTTTACACAGTTTGAGGGCGACGGTCACGGAGGATATGAGAGACTTTCAAAGCCGAATATCGACACGGGAATGGGACTCGAGCGTCTTGCTTGCCTGATGCAGGGAGTAAATAATCTGTTTGAGGTTGATACTGTACGTAATATTATGCTTGCGGTTTCAAAAGCTGCCGGAGTTGAATACGGCCGGGATGAAAAGTCCGATATTTCCCTTCGCGTTATTACAGACCATATCCGAAGTACAGTATTTATGATATGCGACGGGGTTGTTCCGTCAAATGAAGGACGTGGTTATGTGCTTCGTCGTCTTCTCAGGCGTGCAGCCCGGCATGGACGTCTTCTTGGAATCAACGGCACTTTTCTTGCCGATATTGTTCCTGTTGTCGCGAAGGAAAATATCAGTGAATATCCTGAGCTTACAGAAAAGCTCGAATATATTAAAAAGGTTGTTTCTATTGAAGAAGAACGTTTCGCGGCTACAATTGACAGCGGTTTATCAATCCTTGAATCAATGATTAAAAATGTAAAGACTGATAAGAAAAGCTTTCTTCCCGGAGAAGATGTCTTTAAGCTTAGTGATACCTTTGGATTTCCGGTTGATCTGACAAAGGAAATTGCGGCGGAATCAGGTCTTGAAATTGATATTGCAGGTTTTAATACTCTGATGACGCAGCAGAAGCAGAGAGCACGGGATGCCCGCGCAGCCATGGGGGATCTCGGCTGGACGGCCGGTACGGTTGAAGCTCTCGGAGATATAGCGGAGACGGAATTTATAGGATATAGTCAAACAGAAGCGGAATGTAAAGTCATTTCGATTATCGACCGTGAGACATCCGAACAGCTTGATTCAGCATCTGACGGAAGCGTTATTGTAATTCTTGACCGTACACCTTTTTATGGTGAGGGCGGAGGACAGGTCGGAGATACCGGAACAATTGTCTGCGATGGCC